>NZ_QGSW01000239.1:0-55396 GCF_003176715.1 Micromonospora sp. S4605 | reverse complement strand
CGGCCGGCCCGCCCCATTTGTGCGCGCTGGCGGTCAGCAGCGACCAGCCGGCCGGCACCGGCACCCGGCCCACCGCCTGCGCCGCGTCGACGTAGAGCGGCACCCCGGCGTCCGCGCAGGCGGCGGCCGCCTCGGCGACCGGCTGGCGGGTGCCCACCTCGTGGCTGGCGGCGATCAGTGCGGCCAGCGCCACACCGGGGGCCCGGACCGCCGTGTCCCAGGCGGCGACGTCGAGGCGGCCGAGCCGGTCCACCGGCACCCCGAGGGCGGTGCCGCCGGCGGCGGTGTGCCGCTCGGCCGCGTGCAGCACGGCGGAGTGCTCGATCTCCGAGTGCACCAGGATCGGGCCGATCCGGCGCCGCCCGGCCAGGCCGCCGAGGACGGCCCCGTGCGCGGCGGTCGTACCGCTGCTGGTGAAGGAGAGCTCGTCGGGGCGTACGCCCAGGGTCTCGGCGGTCGCGGCGCGCGCCGCGTCGAGGAGCTGGCGGGCCCGGCGGGCCTGCGTGTAGAGCTTGCCGGGGTCGGCCCAGCCGTCGTCGAGCGCGGCCAGCAGCGCCTGCCGGGCGACCGGGTGCAGCGGGGCGGCGGTCGCCGCGTCCAGGTAGACCGGGGATGCGCTCACGGCTGTCCACGCTATCGCGCCGGTACGCCCAAGATCCCCCCGATGGGGGCGGACAGTGACCCCAACACGGTCCAGCCCGTCATGGTCGAGTAATCTGCGACCGTCGGTGACGCCTTTGCCGCCGGTGCTGTCGCTCCGCCCGATGGGGCGGCAGAAGAGAACAGACACCGCGGCGCGCTAGGGAGGCAGGACCAGGTGGTCGCAAGGAGTTCGGAGGTACGGCCCACGGCCGTACGGCACAGCGCTTCCCCAGGAGCCGGTGGGCGCCGGCGGCGTGGTGCTGGTCGGGTCGCCGGGCTCGGTCTCGGCGGGGCGGCGCTGCTGGTCCTACTCACGGGCTGCGACGTCGGCGCGGCGTTCGACGGCTTCGGCTGGCCGCAGGGTGGCATCTCGCCGGAGTCCCGCCGGATGTACGACCTGTGGATCGCCTCGTGCATCGCGGCGCTCGCGGTCGGCGTCTTCGTGTGGGGCCTGATCTTCTGGTGCGTCGTCCGCTACCGCAAGCGGGGCAACGAACTGCCGGTGCAGACCCGCTACAACATGCCGATGGAGTTCCTCTACACCATCGCGCCGATCCTGATCGTCTCCGTGCTCTTCTACTACACGGCGATCGTGCAGACCGACGTGGTCAAGACGACCAAGAACCCCGACGTCACCGTCGAGGTGGTCGCCTTCAAGTGGAACTGGCAGTTCAACTACCGCGACGGCCAGGGCCCGGAGGCCAACACGGTCGCCTCGACGCTGGGCACCAGCGAGGTCATCCCGATCCTGGTGCTGCCGAGCAACCGGTCCATCCGGTTCGAGGAGACCAGCCGGGACGTCATCCACTCGTTCTGGGTGCCGGAGATGCTGTTCAAGCGGGACGTCATGCCGGGCAAGATCCGCAACGTGTTCGAGGTCTCCAGCCTGGAGACCGAGGGCGCCTACGTGGGGCGCTGCGCCGAGCTCTGCGGCAGCTACCACGCGTTCATGAACTTCGAGCTGCGGGTCGTGTCGCCGGAGAAGTACGAGCAGTTCCTCGCGGCCAAGCAGGACGGCAAGTCGACCCAGGAGGCGCTGACGGCCATCGGCGAGGAGCCGTACGCCCAGACCACCCGGCCGTTCGAGACGCGGCGCACGGAAGCCAACTTCAACCCGGACAACGCTCCGGTTGGCGCGGGAAGCTGAGGGAGCGGGCATGAAGACCGAGTGGCGTATCTTCCTGGTCATCGCCGGGTTCCTGCTCTTCGCGACCGTCCTGTACGGCGCCTGGACGGCCGGTGAGTCCGGCGGCGTCGAGTGGGTGGGCACCACGGCCCTGCTGCTGTCGTTCCTGCTCTGCGCGATGTGCGGTGGCTTCTTCTGGTTCGTCTCCCGCCGCATCGACCTGCGCCCGGAGGACCGGCCGGACGCCGAGATCGCCGACGGCGCGGGTGAGATCGGCTTCTTCAGCCCGGGCAGCTACTGGCCGTTCGGCCTGGCGCTGTCCGCCTCGATCGCCGGTCTCGGCCTGGTGTTCTGGCAGTTCTGGCTGGTGGGTCTCGGTCTGCTGGCGGTCGTCTTCGCCGCCTGCGGCCTGCTCTTCGAGTACTACACCGGTACCCGGCGCACCGCCGAGCACTGAGCCGGCTCCGCCGGACGAGCCTGACGAAGCCCGTCTCCCTCCGGGGAGGCGGGCTTCGTGCCGTCCGGCCGTTCGGGGTGGGCGGGTGTCAGGCGGCGCGCCGCTGCACCGGCCGCCGGCGGTCGGTCAGGCGGGCGGCGCGGAACGTGAAGGTGGCGATCAGCACGGCGGAGCCGCAGCGGGTGCAGATCAGCTCGGGGCAGTCGGCGCCGTGGCCATCGACGCACGGCGGCGCCTCGAACGGCTGAACGCCCTCGCAGGTGTCGCAGTGGAGTTCGCGATCCGGCACGGGGACGCCTCCTCTCCCTCCGGGCTCCCGGCAGGCGGCTGAACGCGCGTCGGGAGCGGAAAACTACTCGGCTGTAGTTTGGCACGCGGGTCCGACATGTCCGCCGTCACCCGCCGGCCCTCTCCGGCAACTCCCGTCGGCACCGGTCAACCGGCCGCGGGCCGACCGGCGGTCCGCCGCCGAGGTGTGCCTGGACCGGCGTTCGCCGAGTGCGGCAGGGTCGCCGGGTCCCGGAGGCTGGATGACCGCGAGAGGCCGCAATCCGGGCCGCGCCGCGGCCAGGCCAGGCGGGCGGGGGCGGTCAGAGGGAGCGGGCGGTGGCGATCCAGCGGTCGAGGACGGCGGCGGCCGCGCCGGAGTCGATGGACTCGGCCGCCCGCGCCATCCCGGCGCGCAGCGCCTCGATCAGGTCGCCGTCGAGCGGCCCCTGGGTGGCCAGGGCGGCCGCGGAGTTTACCAGTACGGCGTCCCGGACCGGGCCGGGTTCGCCGGCGAGCAGGCGCCGGGCCACCTCGGCGTTGTAGGCGGCGTCCCCGCCGCGCAGGTCGGCGAGGGTGGACCGGGGTACCCCGAGGTCGACCGCGTCCAGCACAGCCTCTCGCACGGTGCCGCCCTGGGCCACCCAGACCCGGGTCGGCGCGGCGGTGGTGAACTCGTCCAGGCCGTCCTCGCCGCGCATCACCAGCACCGAGTCGCCCCGGGCGGCGAAGACGCCGGCCATCACCGGGGCCATCCGCAGGTCGAAGCAGCCCACCGCGCCGCCCCGGGGCCGGGCCGGGTTGGTCAGCGGGCCGAGGAAGTTGAACGCGGTGGGCACGCCCAGCTCACGCCGGACGGGACCGGCGTGCCGCATACCGGGGTGGAACCGGGCGGCGAAGCAGAACCCGATGCCGGCCTCGGTGACGCACCGGGCCACGCCCTCCGGGCCGAGGTCGAGCGGGACGCCGAGGAACTCCAGCAGGTCGGCGGTGCCGCAGGACGAGGAGGCGGCCCGGTTGCCGTGCTTGACCACCCGCACGCCCGCGCCGGCCACCACCAGCGCCGTCATCGTGGAGATGTTGACCGTGTGGGCGAGGTCACCGCCGGTGCCCACCACGTCGAGCGCGCTGGCCCGCAGCTCGTCGGGCAGCTCGACCTGGACCGCCCGGCCGAGCATCGCCTCGACCAGCCCGGCCAGCTCGGCCGAGGTCTCGCCCTTCGCCCGCAGGCCGACCGCGAAGCCCGCGATCTGGGCCGCGGAGGCGGCGCCGGACATGATCTCGCCCATCGCCCAGGCGGTGTCGGCGGTGGACAGCTCCTCGCCGCGCAGCAGCGCGTTGAGCAGGTGCGGCCAGGTCCGATCGCCCATGATGGGCCTCCCGAGCGAAGCGAGCGGGTGCGGGTGGACGCCAACCGGCGCCGGTCTGCCCGACGCCGTGGCGGGGCCGGTGCGGGGACGTCAGGCGGGGGTGTGCGTCCGCAGCAGCTCGGCCACCGTGGTGCCGGTGGTCACCGGGTCGAGCGGGTGCACCAGGGTGGCGTCGACCTCGGCGTACGCGGCGAGCCATCGGTCGGCGGCACGGGCGATCACCACGCAGGTCGGGGGAGCGTCCTCGCGGTCGTCCTTGATCTGCCGGGCGATGCCGAGGCCGCCGCCCGGGCTGGCCTCGCCGTCGAGCAGCAGCAGGTCGATCTCGTAGTCGTCGACCAGCCGGACGCACTCGGCGTAGTCGCTGGCCTCGACGAACTCGACCTGAAGGCCGGGCGCGGGTCGGGTGCCCACGGCGAGCCGCATCCGGTCACGGACCTGCGGGTCGTCGCTGTAGAGCAGGATGGTGCACGAACGATCGCTCATGGTTCGACTGGCTCCCACCTCGTAGCTGCCCGCTGATCGTACCGGTCGGTGTGAGGTGCGCGACGTCCTGCCCGGGGGTGCCCGGGGTGCGTACCGTCGGCGCAGCTCAGGCGGCGGACTCCGCGGCGCGCTGGCGGGCCTCCTGGCGGTCCAGCTCGCGGTCGATCCGGCGGGACTCCCGCTCGGCCTGCTTCATCCACTGCACGACCAGCACGGCGAGCATGGTCACACTGACGAACTCGCCACCGGCCCACAGGATGCCGCCGGCGAGCACCTGGTCGTCCCACGGGTCGGCCCAGCTGAGCCCGAGCGACGGGTACCAGTCGCCGCCGAAGAGCGTGCTGCTCTGCATGATGGTGAGCCCGAGCACGGTGTGGAACGGCACCGAGAGCAGCATCAGCAGGGCCCGCGCCGGGTACGGCCAGCGGCCGGGCAGCGGGTCGAGGCCGAGCAGCGGCCAGAAGAACACGCAGCCGGTCAGGATGAAGTGCCCGTGCACCAGCTCGTGCGCCCAGACGTGCTCCAGGGTGAACCGGTAGAGGTCGGTGAAGTAGAGCGCGAACGGGTTCACCACGAAGATGGCGAACGCCACCAGTGGGAAGCTGTAGATCCGCGCGATCCGGCTGTGCACGATCGCCAGCAGCCGCTTGCGCGGCCGCTGCGGCAGGGTGCGCAGGGCCAGCGTCATCGGGGCGCCCAGGGCGAGGAAGATCGGCGAGATCATCGACAGCACCATGTGCTGCACCATGTGCACCGACAGCAGCGCGGTGTCGTACGCGTGCAGGCCGCTGACCGTGACCAACGCGATACCGCCCAGGCCGGGGCCGAGGAAGAAGACCGTCCGGGAGACCGGCCACCGGTCGCCGCGCATCCGCAGCCGGTGCACCCCGTAGAGGTAGACGCCGGCGGCCAGCACCAGGCCGACCGCGAGCCAGCTGTCCAGCCGGGTCTCGGTGAACACCGAGGTGACGGTGAACGGCGGCGGGGTCGGCTCACCTCCCGGCAGGGCGGCGACCGAGGTGGCGGCGGAGATCCGATCGACGTGCAGCACGCTTTTCAGCCTAGGTCAGGCGAAGCGGACGACCCCGATCGGGCCATGGATGCCACCGGTTTGGCACCCCGCTGATCGCCGGCCCCGGTCAAGGGCAATAATGACCGCGTGACTGCGGCCCCAGCCATTGACAAGAGCCGGATCCACTCCCTGACCCGACCCAACATGGTCAGCGTCGGGACGATCGTGTGGCTCTCCAGCGAACTCATGTTCTTCGCGGCTCTGTTCGCGATGTACTTCTCCATCCGCGCGGCGGCGCCGGAGCAGTGGGCGAAGCACACCGAGCACCTCAACATCCCGTACGCGACCACCTTCACGGTGATCCTGGTGTTGTCCTCGGTGACCTGCCAGCTCGGTGTGTTCGCCGCCGAGAAGGGTGACGTCCACGCCCTGCGGCGCTGGTTCACGATCACCTTCGTGATGGGCCTGATCTTCGTGCTCGGTCAGCTCAACGAGTACCGCGAGCTGGTGCACGAGGGCATCAAGATCAACGAAGACGGTTACGGGTCGATGTTCTACCTGACCACCGGCTTCCACGGTCTGCACGTGACCGGTGGTCTGGTCGCCTTCATCATCTTCATGATCCGCACCACCATGGGCCGGTTCACCCCGGCGCAGGCCACGTCCGCGATCGTCGTGTCGTACTACTGGCACTTCGTCGACGTGGTGTGGATCGGGCTCTACGCCATGATCTACTGGCTTCAGTGATCTTGGCGCGTCACGAACCGCGCCGCTGCTCCGTCCCCTGAGACAAGGTCCAACCGGTTAAGGACACAGGTCATGACTTCTGACAACGACCGCCGACGCGGTCTGCTCGCGCGGCTGCGCGGGCGGCCCGTAGCGCGCAGCAGGGGCCGCCGCCGGCTGGGTGCCGCGGTCCGGCTGTTCGCCGCGCTGATGTTGGCCGGCGGCGCCTACACCGTCTTCGCCCCCGGCGTGCAGGCGCAGGACAACCCGCCGCTGACCGGCGCCGCCGCGGAGGGCAAGGCGCTGTTCGACGTGAGCTGTGTGACCTGCCACGGTCGCAACGCGCAGGGTGTCGAGGGGCGCGGGCCGAGCCTGATCGGCGTCGGCGCGGCCTCGGTCGAGTTCCAGGTCGGCACCGGCCGCATGCCGATGGCCCGGCAGGAGGCCCAGGCGCAGCGCAAGCCGGAGCTCTTCACCGACGAGCAGACCCGCCAGCTGGCCCAGTACATCCAGGAGCTCGGCGGCGGCCCGGTCGTGCCCGAGGGCGCGAACCTGCACTCCGACGCCAACATCGCCGCCGGTGGCGAGCTGTTCCGGATCAACTGCTCGCAGTGCCACGCCTTCGGCGGTGGCGGCGGCGCCCTCTCCTCCGGCAAGTACGCGCCGAGCCTGCGCCCGGCCACCGACCGGCAGATCTACGCCGCCATGCTGAGCGGCCCGCAGAACATGCCGGTGTTCGGGGACAACCAGATCACCCCGGAGCAGAAGGCGGACATCATCGCCTACATCCAGGAGACGCTGAAGCACGACCAGGACCCGGGTGGCTTCAACCTCGGCCGGTACGGCCCCTCGACCGAGGGCCTGGCGATCTTCCTGGTGGGCATCGTCGCGCTGGTCTTCACGAGCCTGTGGATTGCGGGCAAGTCGTGACCGGGCGGATCGTTCGTTTCAGTGCTGTGGTGCCGCGGCTCGGCACCGCGCGTAGCGAGGTGACGGCATGAGCACGCACACCGAGCACCAGGCCCAGCAGGGCCGGGAACCGCTCGACGTGAACACCCCCGGGCTGACCCGTTTCGACATCGTGCGCGAGGGCGCGCGGCGGGACGACATCGAGATCGTCCACTACGAGCCGCAGGTCGTCCCGGGCAGCAAGGCCGAGCGCCGGCTGACCCGTACCGTCGCGGCGATGTTCCTGCTGACCGGTCTGGCCGCGACCGCGTTCCTGATCATCTACATCTGGTGGCCCTGGGAGTACGCGCCCGGCCGCGGCGGCGACAAGTGGTACACCCCGCTGCTCGGCGTCACCCTGGGCGTGGCCCTGCTCGGTATCGGCTTCGGCATCCTGACCTGGGGCAAGAAGCTGCTGCCCAAGGAGGTCTCGATCCAGGACCGGCACGAGGGGGCGGTCTCCGCGGACGACCGCACCATCACCGGCCAGACCATGCTCTACATGGCCGACGAGCTGGGCGTGAAGCGCCGGCCGCTGCTCGGCATCTCGCTGCTGGCCGGCCTCGCGCCGGTCGGCGCGGTCGTGGCCGCGCCGCTGGTCGGCGGTCTGATCTCCGACCCGCACAAGAACAACCAGATGTTCACCACCGGGTTCGCCCCGGCCGAGGGCGGCCAGAAGATCCGGCTGGTCCGCGAGGACGGCCGGCCGGTCCGCCCGGCGGACATCAGCGCCGGCGGCCAGCTCACCGTGTTCCCCGGCATCGAGCACGGCGTGAGCAACCAGCACGCCGACTCGCCGACCCTGCTGATCCACCTGCGGGACTCGGACGCCCAGGAGTCGCGCCGCAACAACGAGCGCGAGGGCCACGGCGACTACATGTGGGGCAACTACGCCGCGTTCTCCAAGATCTGCACGCACGCCGGTTGCCCGGCGAGCCTGTACGAGCAGCAGACCAACCGGCTGCTCTGCCCGTGCCACCAGTCGCAGTTCCTGATCACCGACAACGCCCGGCCCATCTTCGGTCCGGCCAGCCGGCGGCTGCCGCAGTTGCCGATCGAGGTGGACGCCGAGGGCTACTTCGTGGCGAAGTCCGACTACACCGAGACCGTCGGGCCCGACTTCTGGGAGCGGCCATGAAACGCCGAAAGTTTGACATGGCGGCGGTGCCGGGCAAGACCGCCGCGGGACTGGACGACCGGTTCCAGGCGGCCACCCCGCTGCGCCGGTTGCTGAACAAGGTCTTCCCGGACCACTGGTCCTTCCTGCTCGGCGAGATCGCGCTCTTCTCGTTCATCGTCCTGCTGCTCACCGGGGTCTTCCTGACCTTCTTCTTCGAGCCGGCGATGACCGAGGTGGTCTACAACGGCAGCTACGCCCCGCTGCGGGGCACGCCGATGTCGGCCGCGTACGCCTCCAGCCTGGACATCTCGTTCGACGTCCGCGGTGGCCTGATCATGCGGCAGATGCACCACTGGTCGGCGCTGCTGTTCATGGCGGCGATCGTGGTGCACATGCTCCGGGTCTTCTTCACCGGCGCGTTCCGCAAGCCGCGTGAGACGAACTGGATCATCGGTTCGCTGCTGTTCTGGGTCGGCTTCCTGGCCGGGTTCACCGGCTACTCGCTGCCGGACGACGGCCTCTCCGGCACCGGTCTGCGGATCGCCTCGGCGATCATGCTCTCCATCCCGGTGATCGGCTCCTGGGTCACCTCGTCGATCTTCGGCGGGGAGTTCCCCGGCACGATCATCATCAGCCGGTTCTTCATCGCCCACGTGCTGCTCATCCCGGGTCTGCTGGTCGCGCTGATCAGCGTCCACCTGGGTCTGGTGTTCAAGCAGAAGCACACCCAGTGGCCCGGCCCGGGTCGGACCAACGGCAACGTGGTCGGCGAGCGGATGTTCCCGCGCTACGCGCTCAAGCAGGGCGGCTTCTTCATGGTCGTCTTCGGCGTGATCGCGCTGATGGGTGGCCTGTTCCAGATCAACCCGATCTGGCTGTTCGGCCCGTACGAGGCGTGGGTGGTCTCGGCGGCCAGCCAGCCCGACTGGTACGTGATGTTCCTCGACGGCTCGACCCGACTGATGCCGGCGTGGGAGATCCCCATCCCGATCGGTGACGGGTACGTGATCCCGCCGCTGTTCTGGCCGACGGTCGTGCTACCGGGCATCCTGGTGGGCCTCTCCACGCTCTATCCGTTCCTGGAGGCGCGGCACCTCAAGGACTACCGCAGCCACAACCTGCTCCAGCGTCCCCGGGACGTGCCGGCCCGCACCGCGGTGGGCGCCATGGCGGTGGCCTTCTACGTCGTGCTCACCCTCTCCGGTGCCAACGACGTGATCGCTGACAAGTTCCAGATCAGCCTGAACGCGATGACCTGGGCGGGCCGGATCGGTCTGCTGGTGCTGCCGCCGCTGGCCTACTACGTCACCTACCGGCTCTGCCTCGGTCTGCAGCAGCACGACCGCGAGGTGCTCGCCCACGGTGTCGAGACCGGCATCATCCGGCGGCTGCCGGACGGCCGGTTCGTCGAGGTGCACCAGCCGCTCAGCGCGGCGGACGGCCACGACGGTCACGGCGAGCTGGAGTACGCCGGCTGGGTGGTGCCGAAGAAGATGAACCGGCTCGGCGCGCTCGGCCCGGCCATCCGGGGCTTCTTCTACCCGATCGAGAAGCCGGCCGAGGCGCCGGTCTCGCCGGGGCACCCGCCGGTCGAGGCCCGACCGGAGCGGGAGGAGATCGGCAGCGGCGAGCGCCGCAGCTGACCGCCTGAGACACCCCGACGTGGCGCCCCCGGAGTCCTCCGGTGGGCGCCACGTCCGTTTCCGCCCCGACTGCCGGGGGAGCGGTCCGACCGTGACCCCCTGAGCGGCTACGACGGCGCCGGTCCGGGCGGGCGGATCGCAGGAATAACCCCGGTCAGTCGGGTATCCGTGCGGTCCAACGTCTCAAGGGGGGGAAGCATGTTGGGTATCAAACGCCTCGGCCTGCTGGCCGTGCTGGTGCTGGTGGGGCTGGCACCGGCCACGGCGGCACAGGCGGCGGCGCAGCCGTCGGAGCAGGACCGTCAGTATCTGCAGGCGATCCACCGGGTCAACCTGTTCGAGATCACCACGGGTGACCTGGCCCAACAGAAGGCGCAGAACCAGGCGGTCAAGGACCTGGGCGCGATGTTCAAGACGGACCACACCCAGCTGGACCAGACCGTGCAGCAGACCGCGTCCCAGCTGAACGTGGAACTGCCGGACGATGTCGGTGAGGAGCAGGAAGCCGTCATCGAACAGCTGAACGACGCCAGCGGCGAGGAGTTCGACCGGCTGTGGGTGACCAAGCAGCTGGCCGGACACGTCCAGGCCATCCAGGCCACCCAGACGGAGATCTCGCAGGGTTCCGAGCAGGCGGTGGTCCAGCTGGCGCAGAACGCGCTGCCGACGCTGCAGGCGCACTACGACGCGCTGGTGCAGCTGGCTCAGCAGCTCGGTGTCCCGGTTCCGCAGGCGACCGTGACCGGTACGCCGGGCCCGGGCGCCCCGCCGGCGCCGGGTGGCACCGAGACCCCGGCTCCGGGCGGCACGCCCGAGTCGCCGGGCACGGAGACGCCGAGCCCGGACCAGAGCTGACCGCTCACGACAGTGGCCGGCCCACCCACGCGGTGGGCCGGCCGTCGTGTGTGGCTGCCCGGCCCGCGGCGGGCGGGGTCAGTCGGCGTTGGCCAGGCCGATCGCGAACGCCTCCTCCAGGTCGTGCTGGGAGTACGCCCGGAAGGCGATGTGCGACTCGGTGTTCAGCACGCCCGGCACCTTGGAGATGCGCCCGGCGATGACCTGCTCGATCTGGTCGAACTCGCGTACCCGGACCATGGCGATCAGGTCGACGTGGCCGGCCACCGAGTAGACCTCGCTGACGCCGGGCAGGTCGGCCAGGGCCTCGGCCACCTCGGGGATCGAGTCGGTGGCGCAGTCGATCAGCACGATCGCGGTGATCACGGGACATTTCTCCGTTCGTCGACGTCGTCGCTCATGCTAGTGCGGTGGCTCGTGATCGGATGACGGTCCGCAGGTCTGCCGTCGATGATCCGACCTGCTGCCGATCAGACGATCACGGGCTCGGTGTTGCCGGGACGGTGAGGTGGGTGTCGGCGCGGATGGCGTTGCGGAGGTGTTCGTCGGCGGCGACCCGGGCGCCCGGCCAGACCACTACACGATCGACGTCGCCGAGCACGGTCGCGCCGGCGCCGATCACCGACCGGTGGCACCGGCCGGTCACCGTGGCCGTCGGGTCGACCAGGCTGCCGGTCCCGGCGGCGTGCAGGTTGGCCGCGAGGTAGTCCGCCGGGGTGCCGGTGTCGTAGAAGGTGCCGGCGTAGGGCACCACGGTGAGCGCCCCGGCCGCCTCCGCCGGCCGCCAGACCGCCCGGACCAGATCGCCGAACTCGGCCGGCAGGTCCCGCACCAGCCGCCACGGCAGCAGCGAGAAACCGGTGAACGCGTGGCCGTCGAACGTCCCGGGCGCCGCCGGGTCCGCGGCGGGCTGACCGAGCAGGCGTACGCTCTCGCCGTCCCAACCGTGCAGCAGCGCGGCGATGTCCGGCCCCGGGGCGGCGGTCGGGTCGTGCAGGTAGGCGTCGGCGTTGCCGACCAGCACCCCGCGCCCGGCGATCCAGTCCCGCAGGTTGCCCACGCCGCCGGCGGTGCCCAGCGGATCGCCCGGCTCGACCGAGAGGTGCGCCCGGTCGCCCACGTGCGCGACCACCTGCTCGCCGAGGTAGCAGGCGTTGACCGCGACCCGGTCCGGGCCGGTCAGGCCGAGCCCGGCCAGTCGGGCCAGCGCGCGGTCGAGCAGCGCGACGTTGCCCACCGGGCAGAGCGCCTTGGGTAGCCGTTCGGTCAGCGGCCGCAGCCGGGTGCCCTCGCCGGCGGCGAGCACCACCGCGCAGACCTCGGGCCCGGCCGGCCCGCTCACGCCGGCGCCCCGCGCCGTTCCGCACCGCCCCGGGCCGCTGCGGCGGCACGCCCGGTGGTTCGGCGAATCACTGTGTGGTGTCCGGTACCGGCGGCGGGAACTGCCCGGCCAGCGGGCCGATGCCGTAGTAGCCGAGCAGGCGCGCCGTCGGCCAGGTCAGCCGGGGCAGGTCGTCCAGCGGGTGCCAGGCCGCCTCGAAGACCTCCGCGCCGTCCACCTTCAGTTCGGTGGTCGACGCCGGCACCTCGGCGGTGAACACCACGTCCACCCAGCCCTTGGCGTGCACCACCGCGTTCGGCACGGCCGGCGTGAGCTGGCGGGGCGAGAGCCGGATGCCGGACTCCTCGAACAGTTCCCGGGCCGCGCCGACCACCGGCGCCTCGCCGCGCTGGAGCAGCCCGGCCGGGAGCGTCCAGCCCTTGCCGGGTGGCTGGCGCAGCAGCAGCAGCCGACCCGCCCCCTCGGCCTCGGCGTCGCGGACCAGGGTCACCGCCCCGACGATGTACTTCGGCACGGCCAGCCGGACCAGGCGGCGGCGCAGCGGCAGCGGCAGCCGGTAGAAGACCTGGTAGGCGACGGCCCGTCCAGTGGCGCGCGAGCGGGGGATCATGAGTCCAGGCTAGTGGGGGCGAGGGCGGCTCGCGCTCCCCGGGCCCCGCCCGGTCACTGCCGGTGGTCCACCAGGTCGATGAGCTGGCGTACCACGGCGTCCGGCTCGATCACCCGGTCGAAGACCGCGACCAGCATGGTCTCCAGGTCGGGGTAGCCGAGTTCCTCGGAGAGTCGCAGCAGCGGCAGGTCGCTGGCCAGGCCCCGGTTGTGCTGGCGCAGGGCGAGCCCGATGGTGGCCCGGCCGAGGCGCACCTTGTCGCTGATCGTGATGCCCGGCTCGGTGTGCTCGGCGAACCACCGGTTGATCTGCATCTGCGCGTGTGGCGACTTCACGAACCCGAGCCACTCCCGGCGCGGGCCACGCGGCGCGGCGTCGCCACCCTCCGCGTCGGTCTCGGTGAAGATCTCCACCACGTCGCCCTCGGCCAGTTGCGACGAGAGCGGGGCCAACCGGCCGTTGATCCGCGCCGCCAGGCAGTGGTCGCCGCGCTCGGTGCCCAGCTCGTAGGCCAGGTCGACCGGGGTGGCGCCGGCCGGCAGCACGACCTGCCGCCCCTCGGCGACCACCTGGATCTGCGTTTCGGCCAGGTCGCAGCGCAGCGACTGGAGGAACTGCGCCGGGTCGGCGGCGTCCTGTTCCCAGTCCAGCACCCGGCGCAGCCAGTCGAGCTGTTCGGCCCTGGCCGCCGCCGCATTGCCGCCGGAGCGGGGGAAGCGGAAGTCGGCGGCGATGCCGTACTCGGCCTTGCGGTGCATCTCCTCGGTGCGGATCAGCACCTCCACTGTGCGGTTCTCCGGGCCGCAGACGCTGGTGTGCAGCGAGCGGTAGAGGTTGTTCTTCGGCGAGGCGATGAAGTCCTTGAACCGGCCCGGCACGGGCCGCCAGACGCCGTGGATGGCGCCCAGTGCCGCGTAACAGTCGGTGGCCGGGCCGTCCACCACCACCGCGATCCGGGGCAGGTCGTACGGGCTGTCGTGGCCGCCGGCCACGGTGTCCTTCCAGATCGAGTAGAGGTGCCGGGGGCGCGGGGTCACCTCCGCGTCGACCCGGTTGCGGCGCAGCGCCGCGCGGGCCCGGGCGACCACCTGTTCGAGGTAGGTGTCCCAGCCGGGTCGCTCCCGCACGTGCCGGGAGATGCGGTCGTGCTCCTCCGGCTTGAGGTGCAGCAGCACCACGTCGTCCAGCTCGCGTTTCAAGGTCTGGATGCCGAGCCGGTCGCAGAGCGGGACGAGCACCTCCTGGGTGGCCCGGGCGATCCGCTCCCGGGAGGCGGCCGAGCGTACGCCGAGGGTGCGCATGTTGTGCAGCCGGTCGGCCAGCTTGATGATCAGCACCCGGACGTCCTTGCCGGCCGCGATGATCATCTTGCGGATCGTCTCCGCCTCGGCGGCCTTGCCGTAGAACGCCTTGTCGAACTTGGTCACCCCGTCGACGAGGTGGGCCACCTCCCGGCCGAAGTCCTCGGCGAGCGCCTGGAGGGTGTAGCGGGTGTCCTCCACGGTGTCGTGCAGCAGGGCCGCGACCAGGGTGATGGTGTCCATGCCCAGCTCGGCGCAGATCTGCGCGACGGCGAGCGGATGGGTGATGTAGGGCTCGCCGCTCTTGCGGAACTGCCCCCGGTGCATGTTCTCGGCGATCGTGTAGGCCCGGCGCAGCACCGCGGGATCGGTGCCGGCGTGGATGGCGCGGTGGGCGCGGACCAGGCGGGCGACCGGGTCGGACTCGGTGGTGGGCCAGGTCAGCAGCGACCGCAGCCGCCGGGCCAGCGGCAGCTCGCCCGGCTGGGTCGGAAGCGCGCCCCCCAGGGCGGCGCCGTGTCCGGCGTCGACGTCCACGAGGGACACCTCCTCACCCCGGCTCCACGGCCGCCGCGGATCCGGCAACCGGGAGCAGGCCCACGAAACGGGCAGGACTGCACTTCTCTAACAGCCTAAGTGAGTCGACGTAGTCCGATCGGACACTTGCTCATGAGCGTTCGGTCGAGAGTTGGTGGGATGCGGCGCTTTCGGCCTTGGTCAGCAGGTCGCGGAAACGCGCCGCGCCGGCCACCGGGGACGCCCATCCGGAGGACATCTCGACCAGCCGGGTCTCCGGACGCTCCAACCAGGACAGGATCCGCTCGGTCTCCTCGGCTGAGGCGTTGGGGATCGGGCCGTGTCCGGGTGGCACCGTCTCGGCGGTGGCCCGGATCGCGGCCAGCGTCGGTCGTGGATGGACGCCGGGCGGGGACACCCCGGCGCCGGCCAGCCGCCCGTGCCGGACCAGCGCCAGCTCCCAGCCGCCCCGGGCGGCCGGCCGGGCGGCGGCCAGCTCGGCGATCCGGCTCAGCGCGACCAGCCGCTGCATGCGCACGGTCGCCCGCAGCACCGCGGCGAGCCGGGCGCGCACCACCGCGGCCTCCTCGTAGCGCTGGGCGCGGGCGAGCACCTCGATGCGGGTCAGCAACGCGTCCACCACCGGCTGCGGGTCGCTGGCGGTCGCGGTGCGAAACGGCGCCACCGCGCGGGCGTCGTACTCCTCGGGGGTGATCCGGTGCTCGCAGGGCGCCGGGCAGCGACCCAGCTCGGCCAGCGCGCAGGCCGGCGTGACCGTGCGCAGCGACAGTCGGTGGGTGCACTGGCGCAGCGGCACCGCGTCGTGGAAGCCGGCGGCGGCCAGCTCGGCGGACCGGCGGGAGTTGAACGGGCCGAGGTAGGCGTCGTCGGTGGGGGAGATGCCGCGCACCACGGACAGCCGGGGGTACGGCCCCTCGGTCAGCTTGAGCCAGACCGCGCGCTCCGGGAACTTCGACCGCCGGTTGTACGGCGGCGCGTGCGCGCCGATCAGCCGCAGCTCACGGACCTCGGCCTCCAGCGAGTGGGCGCACTCGACCGCCTCCACCCGAACGGCTGCGGCGAGCATCTCGGAGATCCGGGCCCGCTTCTCGGCGGCGGTGAAGTAGCTGCGGACCCGGGTGGCGATGTCGCCGGAGGTGCCGACGTAGAGCGGCCGGTCGTCGGCGGCCCGGAAGATGTAGACGCCGGGTGCCTTGGGCAGCCCTTCGGCGAGGTGTCGCTTGCGCCGCTGGGTCGGGGTGACCGCCCGGGCGAACTCGATGGCGTCGCCGATGGTCTCGACCCGGTGCCCGCCGAGCCGGGCGATCAGCCCGTGCAGCACGTCGACGGTGGCCTTGGCGTCGTCGAGGGCCCGGTGCGTCGGTTGGGTGGCGGTGCGGAAGTAGGCGGCCAGCGTGCCGAGCTTGCGGTTGGGCACCTCGTCGCGGGTGAGCACCCGCCGGGCCAGCGCGGCGGTGTCCAGCACCCGCGGGTTGGGCCAGCGGTAGCCGTGCTTGGCGCAGGCGGCCTTGAGGAACCCGACGTCGTAGGGGGCGTTGTGGGCGACCAGCACCGCGTCGGAGATGAACTCGAGGAAGCTCGGCAGCACCTGCTCGATCGGCGGGGCCGGCAGCAGCATCGCCTGGGTGATGCCGGTCAGCACGGTGATGAACGGCGGGATCGGCTCGCCCGGGTTGACCAGGGTGGCCAGCACGCCCAGCTGCTCGCCGCCGCGCACCTTGACCGCGCCGATCTCGGTGATCCCGCCGCCGTCCGGCGCGCCGCCGGTGGTCTCCAGGTCGACCACCACGAACGTCGTCGCGTACAGCGGCAACCCCGGATCGACGGTGCCGCTGGCCGGGTCGAGCCCGGCCAGCGCCTCCTGGACGTACTCCTGCTGTGCCATCGGCGGCACGGTAGCGTCCCGGTCCGACACTCCCGTCCCGGCAGCCCCACGGGTCACCCGGGGTTAGGATGAGAGATCGGCTCACTCACCGGGCGGTGGGCCCGGTCGCGGTGGGAGACTTGCCACATGCCCCTCACCGAGCCGTACGACGACAACCTCCACCAGGAGGAGCCTGTCGTCGCTGCGTACGCCGCCGGTGAGGCGCCCGACCCGGGTGACCCGGCCGAGCCCGACCCACCGTCGCCGGAGCCCGAGCCCGAGCCGACCCTGCCCGAGCCGGTCCGCCAGCGGATCGTCGCGCTCACCGCCGCGGTGCTGCCCGGCCTGCCCGGCGACGAGGTGCCGGTGCCGCTGCGCCGGGTGGCCAAGTTCGCGCCCAACCGGCGGGCCCGCCTGGGCGCCCCGGTGATCGCCGCGCAGCTCGCCGCCGACCCGCTGTTCCGGCAGCGGGTCACCGCCCGGGTTCTCGCCGACGCCGGCGACCTGGGCGCGGCGGTGGTCGAGGGGACCGCCCCGGCGGCCGCCGATCCGGTCGAGGTGGCCGCGCTGGCCTACCTGGCCCGCCCCCGCGGCTGGCGGGACCTGATCGAGGCCAGCGGCGCCGCGGTCCGCGCCGAGGCGGACAGCGCGGTCGTCGCCGAGCTGGTCCGCGAGGCCGAGCAGCGGGCCACCCGGGCCGAACACGACCGGGCGGTGGCCCGGGTCGAGGCGGAGAAGCTCCGCGATGAGCTGGCCCGGGTCCGCGAGGAGCTCGGCCAGCTCCGCGAGGAGAACCGGCAGCTGAGCCGGTCGTTGCGGGAGACCCAGGCCCGCGAACGCAAGGCCGGCGAGATGCTGGCCACCGAGCGGGGCCGGGCGGCCCGGGCGGCCGCCGACGCCGACGCCGAGCTGCGCCGGGCGCGGGCCCGGCTGGCCGAGGCGGAGGCGGCGGCCGGGGTGGCCCGGGCCAGTGCCAAGGAGGCCCGCTCGGTCGACGACGCCCGGCTGTGGCTGCTGCTGGAGACGATCGGCCAGGCGGCCGTCGGGCTGCGCCGGGAGCTGGCCCTGGACCCGGTGGACAAGCTTCCCGCCGACTTCGTCGCGGACTCCTTCGCCGAGCAGCCGGCCGGCCCGGCGGCCGGCACCGCCACCCGGGCCCGGGACACCGACGACCCGGCCCGGCTGGACCAGCTGCTCGCCCTGCCCCGGGCGCACCTGGTGGTGGACGGCTACAACGTGACCAAGCGGGGCTTCGGCGAGATGTCGCTGGAGCAGCAGCGCAAGCGGCTGATCAGCGGGCTGGGCGGGATCGCCGCGCAGACCGGCGACGAGGTCACCGTGGTCTTCGACGGGGCGGAACGGGTGCACGGGCTGCCGCCGGCGCCGCGCGGCGTGCGGGTGCTCTTCTCCCGTAAGGGGGAGACCGCCGACGAACTGATCCGCCGGCTGGTCCGCGCCGAGCCGCCGGGCCGGCCGGTGGTGGTGGTCTCCTCCGACCGCGAGGTGGCCGACGGGGTACGCCGGCACGGCGCGTACCCGCTCGGCGCCGACTCGCTGCTGCGGCGGCTCGCTCGGTCCTGATCGGGGTGCTTGATCGCATTCCGGCCGTCCGCGACCCCGTTGTCCGTTTCTGTCGTACCCCGCGCCTAGGGTCGTGGTGACCGACGGTGCTCGGGTGGCGACGGTGACGCCGCGCCCGGTCGCCACAGCGCACCAGGAGGCGAGATGCTCATCGACTGCGCGGGGTGCGGGATCCGGGCGAGCGGCTGCTCCGACTGCCTGGTCACCGCCCTGCTCGACGATTCGTCCCCGGCCGCGGGGCTGGGCGGCGCCGAGGCTCGGGCGGTCGAGGTGTTCGCTCGTGCCGGGTTCCAGGTGGAGGTGCTGGCGACGCCCCGGGCGGCCAGCCGGCCGGCCCGACGTCGCCGGGTGGCGTGACCGGCGGCGAGTTCGCCGGCGGCCCGGCCGACCGTGACGTGTCCAGGCGGTGCGTTCACCTGCTCTTTCCCTTCTCGATGTGCCAAGTGGTGCCAGTGATGGCACCACCCCTGAGCCACAGAGCTTGTTGTGGTGCCATCCGTGTGCCATGATGGCACCATGGACCTGACGTCGTATGTGAGCAACCTCGGGCGTGAGTTCGCCACGCTTGCCGAAGCCGGCGGTGAGGAGGCCCGTGCGCTGGTCGAGCGCCTGACCGGGTCGCTGGAGTCGGCGATCCGGATGACGCTGCTGGAGGCACTGTCGGCCGCCGCCGACGAGATCACCCGGGACCTGGCTCCGGGCGCGGTGGAGCTACGCCTGCGCGGACGCGATCCGGACTTCGTGGTGACCCCGCCGCCCACCGAGCAGATCGGGCCCGCGGCCCAGGGCACCGCGGCGACGGTCGACGGCGCGCCGGAGAGCGAGCTGCTGATCGCCGAGGAGGGCCCCGCCGCCCGGATCAACGTACGCATGCCCGAGCAGCTCAAGGCCGCCGTCGAGGAAGCCGCCGCCAGGGAGGGGCGCTCGGTCAACGCCTGGCTGGTCCGAGCGGCCGCCGCCGCCGTGCAGCGGTCCGAGCGCGATCAGCGTCCCGAGGCGCCCGGCGGCGGGAAACGGACCCCGCAGCGCTTCACCGGCTGGGTGCGCTGACCGCACCGCGCGCCGCCCGCACCCCACGTCCCCGACCCGCGGGGACGACTCACCCACGCATGATGCGGAGACAACCATGCCCAACTTCGAGACGCCCGAGCCGATCTCCGTCACGCTCGAACTCGGCGTTGCCGACCTGCGGATCGCCGCGAGTGACCGGACCGACACCGTGGTCGAGGTGCGCCCGAGCGACGAGACCGACGAGTCCGACGTGAAGGCCGCCCAGCAGGTCCGGGTCGACTACACCAACGGCGTGCTCCGGGTCACCGGTCCCAAGCGCGTCTTCGACTTCTCCAAGAAGACCAGGGCGGTCGACGTGACCATCGAGCTGCCCGCCGGTTCCCAACTCTCCGCGCACCTGCTGATGGGCGACGTCCGCTGCGCCGGCCGGCTCGGGGAGTGCCGACTCAAGACCACCGGCAACATCTGGCTCGAACGGACCGGCCCGGTGCGCCTGCACACCGGCTTCGGTCACGTCAACGCCGACGGCATCGCGGGCAACGCCGAGATCTCCACCGGCTCCGGCAAGATCCAGGTCGGCGAGATCGAGGGCGCCGCGGAGGTCAAGAACTCCAACGGCGACACCGCGATCGACGCGGTGATCGGCGACGTGCGGGTGCGCAACGCCAACGGTGCCATCGACATCGCGCGGGCCGGCGCCGGCGTCGACGTGAAGACCTCCAACGGCGGCATCCGCATCGGCGAGGTGGTGCGGGGTTCGGTCGTGCTCGCGACCGCCGCGGGCGACCTGGACGTCGGCATCGCCGAGGGCACCGCCGCCTGGCTCGAGGTGAACACCGGGTTCGGGCGCGTGCACAACCGGCTGGAGAACGCCAGCGGGCCCGACCGGGCCGACCAGACCGTCGAGGTGCGCGGCCGCACCGGCTACGGCGACATCACCATCCACCGCTCCTGATCCCCGTCCGGCCCCGAGAAAGGCAACCATGACCAGCACGCCCTCCCGGCCGGCGATCGCCGCGACCGGGCTACGGAAGTCGTTCGGCGACCACGTCGTGCTCGACGGTCTCGACCTGACCGTGCCACGGGGGACGGTCTTCTCGCTGCTCGGCGCGAACGGCGCCGGGAAGACCACCACCGTCAAGATCCTGTCCACCTTGCTCAGGGCCGACGCCGGTGACGTCCGGGTCGCCGGGCACGACCTCGCCCGCGACCCGGACGCGGTGCGCGCCGCGATCGGCGTCACGGGTCAGTTCTCCGCCGTGGACAACCTGCTCACCGGCGAGGAGAACCTGCGGCTGATGGCGGATCTGCACCACCTCGGCCGGGGCGAAGGCCGGCGGCGGGTCGTCCGGCTGCTCGAGCAGTTCGACCTGACCGAGGCGGCCGGGAAGCCGGCGGCGACCTACTCCGGAGGCATGCGGCGCCGCCTCGACCTGGCGATGACCCTGGTCGGCAGCCCGCAAGTGATCTTCCTCGACGAGCCGACCACCGGACTGGACCCGCGCAGCCGCCGGGACATGTGGCAGATCGTCCGGGACCTGGTGGCCGGCGGCGTCACCATCTTCCTGACCACCCAGTACCTGGAGGAGGCCGACGAGCTGGCCGACCGGATCGCGGTCCTCGACCGCGGCCGGGTGGTCGCCGAGGGCACCGCGGAGGAACTGAAGCGGCGCATCCCCGGCGGACACGTGCGCCTGCGGTTCGCCGACCCGAAGGGCCTCGACGCGGCGATGCGGGTGCTGGGTGACGCCTCGCGCGACAACGACGCGCTCGCCCTGCGGGTGCCCAGCGACGGCAGCCTGCGCTCGCTGAAGACCCTGATCGGCCGGCTCGACGACCAGGCCGTCGAGGTCGACGAGCTCTCCGTGCACACCCCCGACCTCGACGACGTCTTCCTCGCCCTCACCGGCAACCCCACCATCGAGAAGGTGACCACCCGATGAGCGCCCACACCCTGACCGGTCCGCCGCCGGCGGACCTCCGATTCCACCCGCTCCGCGACTCGGCCACGATGCTGCGCCGCAACCTCAAGCGCATGCTGCGGTACCCGTCGATGACCGTGATGCTCATCGGGATGCCCGTGGTCTTCCTGCTGCTCTTCGTCTACGTGCTCGGCGGCACGCTGGGGGCCGGGCTCGGCGGGGCGGCACCGGTCGGGGCGGCCGGCGGGCGCGCCGCGTACGCCAACTACGTGGCGCCCGCGATCATCCTGATGACCGTGGCGTCCACGGTCCAGGGGACCGCGATCTCGATCGCCATGGACATGACCGAAGGCATCATCACCCGGTTCCGCACCATGCACATCGCCCGCGTCTCGGTGCTGACCGGACACGTCCTGGGCAGCATGATCCAGGCGATGGTCAGCCTGGCGGTCGTGATCGGCGTGGCGCTGCTGGTCGGCTTCCGGCCCACCGCCGGGCTGGGCGGGTGGCTGGCCACCGCCGGTTTCCTGCTGGTGGTGACCTTCGCCCTGGTCTGGTTGTCCGTCGCGCTCGGCCAGGTGAGCAAGAGCGTCGAGACCGCGAGCAACCTGCCCATGCCGCTCGTCCTGCTGCCCTTCCTCGGCAGCGGGTTCGTGCCCACCGACTCAATGCCGGCCGGTCTGCGCTGGTTCGCCGAGTACCAGCCGTTCACGCCGATCATCGAAACCCTGCGCGGCCTGCTGATGGACGAGCCCGTGGGAAACAACGGGTGGATCGCCCTCGCCTGCTGCGCCGTCATCGCGCTGGGCGGATACCTCTGGTCGAAGCGCCTGTTCAACCGCGAGTCCTCGAACTGAAAGGAGTCGGTGATGTCGCACGATCCGGCAACCGCCCCCCTGACCGAGCTGCCCCGTCCGGCGGACCACCCGTACCACCCGCACGACAAGCTGCGCATCTGCGCGAACTTAGGGAGAGACGATGTTTGAGCGGTTGGGACGCTTCGTCGTCCACAATCCGTGGAAGGTGATCCTGGGCTGGCTGCTCGCCACCGTGGCGATCGTGTTGATGGCTCCCGGGCTCGGTGACGTGACCAGCCAGGACCAGGCCGACTTCCTGCCGCGTGACTACGAGTCGGTCAAGGCCATGGAGGTGGCGCAGCAGTCCTTCCCCACCGCCAACGACGCCACCGCGACGATCGTCGTCAAGCGCGCCGACGGGCAACCACTGGCCGACGCCGACCTCGCCACGGTGGGGACGCTGGCCGAGGCGGTCGGCAGGGTCGACGCGGAGCACGTGGCCGGCGCCGTCGGGCCGCCCACCCCCTCGCCGAACCGGACGGTCGCCCTGGTGACCGTCGGCCTGACGGGCGCCCCCGACGATCCGGAACTGCTCGACGCCATTCCCGAGATCCGTGAGGCGGCGAAGTCCACACTGAACGGGACCGGCCTGGGCTACGCGGTCACCGGCGACATCGCCATGTACGCCGACAACGCCGACGCCTTCGACACCGCACTGGTCGTGGTCGGCCTGGCCACCATCGGCCTGATCATCGTGCTGCTGCTGGTCATCTACCGCAGCCCGCTGGCCGCGCTGCTGCCGATCGTGACGGTCGGCGTCGTCAGCGCGATCGCCCCCGGCCTGATCTCATGGGTGGCTCAGGCGGCCGACCTGCGGGTCGACCAGTCCCTGGAGATCATCCTCACCATCGTCCTGTACGGCGTGGGCACCGACTACATCCTGTTCCTGCTGTTCCGGTACCGGGAACGGCTGCGTGCCGGCGACGACGCCAAGCAGGCGCTGGTGGCGGCGGTGGCCCGGGTGGGCGAGGTGATCGCCTCGGCCGCGGCGGCGATCGTCATCGCGTTCAGCGCCCTGCTGCTGGCGGTGTTCGGCGCGTTCACCAGCCTCGGCCCGGCGCTGGCCATCGCGGTCGTGGTCATGGCGTTCGCCGCGCTGACCCTGGTCCCGGCGGTGGTGTCCCTGCTCGGCACGAAGATCTTCTGGCCGTCGAAGTCGTGGCAGCGCACCCCGCGCGGCACGGCGTTCCAGCGGCTGGGCCGGTTCACCGGCCGGCGGCCGGCCGTGGTGGCGCTGGTGTCCGGCGGGCTGATGCTGGCGCTGGCGGCCGGCGTGCTCGGGATGAAGTGGGACTACGACCAGACCGGCCAACTGCCGTCCGACACGGAGTCGGCGCGCGGTCTCGAGGATCTCCAGTCCGGCTTCCCGGTGGGCGCGCTCAACCCGACGACCGTCTACCTGCGCTCCGACGACGGCCAGCGGCTCGACCCGGCCGCGCTCAACGCGTACGCCGCGTCGCTGAAGGACGCGCCCGGCATTGGCGGCATCATGCCGGCGGGCCAGGACGGCAGTCTGGCCGGTTTCAGCCAGGACGGCACCGCCGCGCGGATCAACCTGCTGCTGGACCGCAGCCCGTACGCGCCGGAGTCGCTGGACCTGGCCGGCGGCGAGCTGCGGGACGTGGTGCACGCGCGGGCTCCTGACGGCACCACCGCCTACGTGGGCGGGATCAGTTCGCTGTTCGCCGACGTCCGTGACGCCAACACCCGGGACCTGAAGGTGATCTTCCCGGTGGCCGGCCTGCTCATCGCGATCATCCTGGCCCTGCTGCTGCGCAGCCTGGTCGCTCCGATCTACCTGATGGCGGCCGTGTTCCTCGGCTTCCTCAGCACGCTGGGCGCCACGGTCTTCGCGTTCCAGGGTGTCGGGGACCGGCCGGGCCTGTCGTTCATGCTGCCGACGATCCTGTACCTGTTCGTGGTGGCGATCGGCACCGACTACAACATCCTCATGATCGCCCGGCTTCGCGAAGAGGCACGGCTGGGCAACGACCCGCGCACGGCCGCGGACCTGGCGGTCGAGCACGGCGGCCCGTCCGTCGGCGCGGCGGGTCTGATCCTCGCCGGCACCTTCGCCTCGATGATGCTGGCCGGGGTGGCGTTCCTCACCGAGATGGGTTTCGCGGTGGCGATCGGCATCTCGATCTCCGCCTTCGTCATGGCGATGCTGCTCGTACCGGCGATCACCGCGCTGCTGGGCCACCGTGCCTGGTGGCCTGGGCACGGCGACGCCGCCGGCAACGGCACCGCGCTGCCAACCGCCGAACCCGGTCCCGTCCTGACGGAGACCCGGTAGGCCACCGACCGGACCCGGTCCACGCCGCGCGGCGTGGACCGGGTCCGGTCCAGGGTGTGGTGGGCGACCGTCCGCCGATTCCGGGGCGGCCGGGCGCGGCAGCGGCGGGGTTCGACCCGGGCAATAGGATGGGCGCCTCACGGCGGGAGGGAGCGGCGGCATGACGCGGGTACGGCGCGGTGGCGACAGCCCCGCCACGATCGGCGGCGTTCCGGGCCCGCGACGGTCGCCCGCGGTGCGGCCGTACGACGGGCGCGACGTGGCGCCGGGAGGGCAGCGGTGACGCCGCGCGGTTGGGCGGTGCTGACCCTGGTCGGCCTGACCGTGGCCCTGGTGGTGACCGCCGCGGTGTTGATCCCGTGGCACCGGCCGCCCGCGCCGCGCGCCGATCAGGTGGCCGCGCTGCGTGACCTTCCCGCCGACCAGGTGGCCCGGGCGCGGGAGTTCCGCTCGGCGCTGCGCCCCGGCGGCTGGGCGGCGCTGGCCGTCGGCCTGCTGGTGGCGCTGGCGCTCGGGCTGACCCCGCTGGGCAGCCGCCTGGTCGAGCTGGCCGGGCGCCCCTTCGGTGGCCACTGGATTGCCCAGGCCGTCCTCGGCGGGCTGGCCGTGGTGCTCGTCGCCGACCTGGTCACGCTGCCCTTCGCCGCCTGGCGGCACGGCGTGCTCACCCGCTACGGCCTGGCCACCAACGGCTGGGGCGGCTGGGCGGTCGACCTGCTCAAGTCGTACGCCGTCAGCGCGGTCATCGGGGCGGTGGCGCTGCTCGGCTTCTACGCCGTGATCCGGCTCGCCCCGCGCTGGTGGTGGGCGTTCGGCGCGGCCGGCGCGGCCACCCTGGTGGTGCTGCTCAGCTTTGTCCTGCCGGTGTTGGTCGAGCCGGTGTTCAACAAGTTCACCCCGATGGAGCAGGGCCCGCTGCGCACCGAACTGATGACCATGGCGGCCCGCGACGGCGTGCCGGTACGCGACGTGCTGGTCGCCGACGCGTCCCGGCGCACCCGGGCGGTCAACGCGTACGTCTCCGGGTTGGGCCCGACCCGGCGGGTGGTGGTCTACGACACGCTGCTGCGCGAGGCCGGCCCGGACGAGGTGACAGCGGTGGTGGCGCACGAGTTGGGGCACGCCAAGGACCGGGACGTGGCGGTCGGCACGCTGACCGGGGCGCTGGGCGCCGCCGCCGCGGTGGTCGCGCTCTACCTGATCGGCTCATGGGCGCCGCTGCTCCGGCTGGCCGGGGTGGACTCGGTGGCCCAACCACGCGCGTTCCCGCTGCTGGTCGCGCTGGTCACGGTGGTCGGGCTGGTCTCGGCGCCGGTGCAGGCGCTGATGTCGCGGCGGGTGGAGGCGCGGGCCGACGCGCACGCGCTGGCGCTGACCGGCGACCCGGCGGCGTTCGAGGCCATGCAGCGGCGGCTCGCCGGAATCAACCTCTCCGACCCCGATCCGCCCCGGCTGGAGTACCTCTACTCCGCCACCCACCCGTCCACGGTCGAGCGGATCGCCGCCGCCCGCGCCCACGCGAGGGAGGCCGGCCGATGAGCCGGACGCTGCTCATCACGAACGACTTCCCGCCGCGCCCCGGTGGGATCCAGTCCTTCGTGCACAACCTGGCGGTACGCCAGCCCGCCGGCTCGGTGGTGGTCTACGCGTCGAGCTGGCGGGACGCCGCGAAGTTCGACGCCGACCAGCCCTTCGAGGTGATCCGGGAACGCACCCGGGTGCTGCTGCCCACCCCGCTGGTGGCACATCGGGCCGCCCGGCTGGCCCGCGCGTACGACTGCGACACGGTCTGGTTCGGCGCGGCGGCCCCGCTCGGGCTGCTCGCCGCGGGCCTGCGCCGCCGGGCCGGCATCCGGCGGGCGGTCGCGCTGACCCACGGCCACGAGGTCGGCTGGGCGGCGCTGCCCGGCGCCCGGGCCGCGCTGCGGCGCATCGGCCGGGGCGTCGACGTGACCACCTACCTCGGCGAGTACACCCGGGTGCGGCTGGCCCGCGCGCTGCACGGGCTGACCGAGCTGCGCCGGCTCGCGCCCGGGGTGGACGTCGACACCTACCACCCGTCCGTCGATGGGGAACCGGTCCGGCTCCGGCTCGGGCTGGCCGACCGGCCGGTGGTGGTCTGCGTGTCCCGGCTGGTGCCCCGCAAGGGCCAGGACATGCTGATCCGGGCCATGCCGGAGATCCGCCGCCGGGTGCCCGACGCGGCGCTGCTGGTGGTCGGCGGCGGGCCGTACCGGGCCACCTTGCAGAAGCTGGCCCGGCAGACCGGCGTGGAGCGGGACGTGGTCTTCACCGGGTCGGTGCCGACGGCCGAGCTGCCGGCGCACTACGCGGCCGGCGACGTCTACGCCATGCCGTGCCGCACCCGCAACCGGGGCCTGGACGTGGAGGGCCTCGGCATCGTCTACCTGGAGGCCTCCGCGACCGGCCTGCCGGTGGTCGCGGGCGACTCCGGCGGCGCTCCCGACGCGGTCCGCGAGGGGGAGACCGGCTACGTGGTACGCGGCCGCGACGTCGCCCAGCTCGCCGACCGGGTGGCCCGGCTGCTCGCCGACCGCGATCTGGCCCGGCAGCTCGGCGCGGCCGGCCGGGCCTGGGTGGAGCGGGAGTGGCGCTGGGAGACCCAGGCGCAGCGGATGGCCGACCTGCTCGCTGGCTGACCACGGCCCGGTCGGTGACCGGCCCGGGTGGCGTGCGGGCGCGTCCGTCTTCGCTAGAGGCGGTGTGTCTGCCAGAGGTGGTGTCGAGCTGCCCCATCTGTGGGACCGGCCGGTAGGGCGGCGTGTCCGCTAGAGCGGTGGGGGCAGGGCGGCGTCGGCGATGCGGCGGAGCCGACATAGAGCTGCCCCATTTGTGGGACCGGTCGGTAGGGCGGTGTGTCCGCCAGAGGTGGTGTAGAGCTGCCCCACCTATGGGACCGGTCGGATGGCGCGCGGCGGCGCGGCCCCGGCGTTGGCGTGCTGTCGCGCTGTCGCGCTGTCGCGCTGCCCCTATGGATGGGGCAGCTCGAAAGGGGGCGGGCTGGTGTCTGGCGGGGTCGGCTACCGCGCGGCAGGCCTGCCTTCCGGGTGGTGGCTGCCCCTGAGGACGGGCAGCTCGGCACGGTCCGCCGGCTGGCCGGGGCGGAGTGTTCGGGAACTGCCCGGCCAGCGGGCCGGTGCCGTAGTAGCCGAGCAGGCGCGGCGACGGGCGGGTGCCGGCCGTGCCCCGGCGGTCAGCCGATCCGCTCCAGGATGCGTTCGGCGGGGGCGGGGCGACCGAAGTGCCAGCCCTGGCCGGCGTCGCAGTCGATCGCCCGCAGTCGCTCGGCCTGCCCGGCCGTCTCCACTCCCTCGGCGGTGACGGTCAGGTCCAGGGCGTGCGCCAGCGACACCAGCGAGGCGAGGATCCGCTCGTCGGTGCAGCTCGCCGGCTCCACCGCCGGCGCGCGGAGCCCGGCCACGAACTGGCCGGCCACCTTCAGCTCGGTCACCGGCAGGTCGCGCAGGTACGCCAGGTTGCAGTACCCGGTGCCGAAGTCGTCGATGGCGATCCGCACGCCGAGGTCGGCCAGCACCCGCAGGGCCCGCACCGGCTCCTCGGCGGTGCTCATCATGGTGCTCTCCGTGATCTCCAGCTGGAGCCGCTCCGGCGGCAGGCCGGTGCTGCTCAGCAGGCCGCGTACCTCCTGCACCAGGCCGGGCCGGTGCACCTGCCGTACCGCCAGGTTGACGCTGACGTACGGCGCCGGGCCGCCCGCCGCCGACCAGCTCTCCGCCTCCCGGCACGCCTCGGCCAGCACCCACGCGCCGAGCGGGACGATCAGCCCGGTCTCCTCGGCCAACGAGATGAAGCTGTCCGGCCGGAGCACCCCCAGCTCGGGGTGCCGCCACCGCACCAGCGCCTCCACGCCGAGCAGGCGGCCGTCCCGCAACGACGTCAGCGGCTGGTAGTCCAGGTAGAACTCGCCGCGTTGCAGGGCCGCCGGGATCGCCGCGGAGAGCGCCTGCCGGGCCAGTTCCCGGCGGTCGCGGTCGGCATCGTAGAGCGCCCAGCGCGCCCCGCCGGACGCCTTCGCCCAGTGCAGGGTGCTGTCGGCGGCGCGCATCAGGTCGCCGGGGGTGGCGCCGGCGACCGGGCGCTCGACGATGCCGATGCTCGCCGAGACGGTCAGCTCGTGGCCGTCCACGATGGCCGGCCGGCGCACCGCGGCCAGCGCCGCCTCGGCCACCGCGACCACGTCGTCGGTGCCGGCGCAGCGCTCGACCAGCACCACGAACTCGTCGCCGCCGAGCCGCGCCAGCAGGTGCCCGTCGACCGCCTGGCGCAGCCGCTCGGCCACCGTGACCAGCAGGGCGTCGCCGACCTGGTGCCCGTGCGAGTCGTTGACCACCTTGAACCGGTCGAGGTCGAGGAAGCACAGGCCGATCCGCTCCGCGCCGCGGCCCGGCGCGATGATCGCGGCGGCCAGCCGCTCGGTGAACAGGGTGCGGTTGGGCAGTTCGGTCAGCGGGTCGTGGGTGGCCTGGTGGCGGAAGCGCGCCTCGCTGGCGCGCAACGCCCGCTCCGCCTGGGCCCGGGCGGTCATCGCGGCCCGGCGGATCGACTCCTGCTCGTCCAGGGTGCGGTCGCGCAGCGCGCGGGCGTAGCCGGTGGCCACCGCGGCCAGCAGCCGGGCCATCCGGTCCTCGACGTCGTCGGCGACCAGGCCGAGGTCGCGGACCAGCCGGAGTTGGACCACCTCGACGGTACGGCCCAGGCCCTCCGCGGAGGCGATGTGCGCGGCCACCAGCTCCGCGCCGACCCGGTGCCCGACCCGCAGGTCGAACGGCTCGGCGCAGAGCGCGGTGGCCAACTGCTCGGTGAGCCGCTGCAGCAGCGACTCCAGCTGGTCCTGCGTCATCGGCAGGTAGCTGGTGCCGGAGACGGCCTTGGCCCAGGCCCGGGCGAAAGTGCCCGGCCGGGACCGGGCGCCGTTGGCCTCGGGCATCTCACCCACCGAGCCGTCCCACACCGCCGATGAAGGCGGCCCGCTCGGCGTCCTCGGCGCTCTCGGGCGAGTCCGGGCGCCACTGCGGCACCCAGACCACCCCCGGCTCGACCAGCTGGAAACCGTCGAAGAGCGCGGTCAGCTCGGCCCGGCTGCGGATCCACAGCGGATTGTCGGTGTTGCGGTAGACCCGCTCCGCCTCGGCCCGCTCGTCGCCCGCGCGACCGTCCGCGCTGGCCTGGGAGAGCACCAGCCAGCTGCCGGGCGCCAGCGCGGAGCGCAGGGTACGCAGCAGCTCGGCGGGACGGTCGTCGTCGGAGACGAAGTGCAGCACCGCCACGATCAGCACGGCGACCGGCTCGCTGAGGTCGAGCAGCCCGCGCACGTCCGGGTGGGCGAGGATCCGTTCGGGGTGACGCAGGTCCTCCTGCACCACGGCGGCCCGGTCGTTGCCGTCGAGGATCTCCCGGCTGTGCGCCACCGCCACCGGGTCGACGTCGACGTAGACCACCCGCGACTCGGGAGCGATCCGCTGGGCGATCTCGTGCACGTTGCCGACCGTCGGGATGCCCGAGCCGATGTCCAGGAACTGGCGGACGCCGGCCGCGGTGAGGAACTGCACCGCCCGACGCAGGAACGCCCGGTTTGCCTGGGCCATCAGCGGCGCCTCCGGCACCGCGGCGACCATCGCCTGGGCGGCCGCCCGGTCCACCGCGAAGTTGTGCGAGCCGCCGAGGTAGTAGTCGTACATGCGGGCCACGCTCGGGCGTTCGATGTCGATCGTCTCGGGTGCCCAGTCCGGCCGCTGCATGCCCTCACCCCTCGCGTCACCGTTGCGGGCGCCGTCGCCCGCGCGGGTATTCTGCCCGCCGCGCGCCCGGGAGACCATAGCGCGCCGCCCCGTACGTCACGCACGCCGGTCGATGCACGACGGTCCGCGACCGCCGACGGCGGTCGCGGACCGGTGTCGTCGTCCGTCGATGGGCCCCGGGCGGGGCGTCAGAACTTCGGGGCGTCCGGCGCCTCGAGCAGGCCCAGCCGTAGCGCGGTCATCAACGCCTGCGCCCGGTTGGCCGCGCCCAGCTTCTCGTAGAGCTTGGAGATGTGGGTCTTGGCGGTGGACTCGCTGACGAAGAGCTGCTTGGCGATGCCGGCCACGCTCATCCCGTCGGCGAGCAGCCGCAGCACCTGGCCCTCCCGCGGGGAGAGCTGCGGGCCGGACGGGGCGAGCCGGCGCTTCATCGCCTCGGCGAGGTCGGCGGCGGTGAAGGCGCTGGGGGAGGAGGCGGCGTGCCGGGCGGCGGCCACCACCTCGTCGGCCGGGGCGGTCTTCGGCACGAAGGCGCTCGCGCCGGCCTCCAGGGCGCCGAAGAGCTGGTCGTCGCCCGCGTACATGGTGAGCACCACGATGCCCATCGAGGCGCTGGACTTGCGCAGCGCCCGGGTGGCCTCCAGGCCACTGCCGTCGGGCAGGCGCAGATCCATGATCACCACGTCCGGCTGCAGCGCACCGGCCTGTCGTACCCCCTCCGCCGCCGTGGCGGCCTCCCCGACGACCTCGAACTGCCGGTCACGCTCGAACGCGTGCCGGAGGCCCTTCCGGATCAGATCGTGATCGTCGACAAGGAGGACCTTGGTACGGGTGGCCGGTGTCGGACTTGTGGTCATCCTCGGGTTACTCCCCTTCTGCTGCCGCGGTGCTACCGCGCACGTTATCGCGCCGGGGCGAGGAACCGACCACCACAGCCACGGTCGTGCCGCTCGGCTGCCGCGGCCTGATCTCCAACCGGCCCCGGATACGTTCCGCCCTCTCGGCCATGATCGCAAGACCGTAGTGCCCATCGGTGCGCTGGTCACCCATGCCCTGACCGTCATCCGACACTTCTATTTGCGCGTACGGGGGGTCCACCTCGCAGGTGACCCAGAGATTCGACGCCCCGGCGTGCTTGCGCGCGTTGGTCACCGCCTCCTGGGCGATGCGCAGCAACTCGGCCTCGGTTGCGGCCGGCAGCCGCGCGGTGGACTCGTCCAGCGACAGGTGCACCCGCAGCCCGGCGGAGGCGCCGACGGTGCGGGCGTACTCGGCAATCGCGGCGGCCAGGCCGCCGTGCCGGTCCACCTCGCTGCGCAGCTCGAACAGGCTCAGCCGCAGCTCCGTGATCACCCGGGTGACCTCGCCGCGCAGGGTGCGCAGCGCCTCGGCGGTCTCCTCGGCGTCGTCGAAGACGGTGGCCAGCGCGTTGTCGATGCCGTAGCCGACCATCACCAGTTCCTGGGCGACCCCGTCGTGGATCTCCCGGGCCAGCCGCTGCCGCTCCTCGTTGGTGGCCAGCGAGCGCACCTCGTCGAAGAGCAGCGCCGCCTCCAGCCGCAGCGCGGCCGGGCCGGTCAGCCCGGTAACCCGGGACACCACCGGGGGCGGGTACGCGTGCGCCGCGTCCGCCTCCAGCACCACCAGCCCCACCGTGCGCACCCCGGCGACCAGCGGCACGATCAGCGCGGACACCTCGCCGCCGCGGTGTGACCGGGCCTGCGAGCGGGCAGCGGTCTGCGGTTGCTGGCTGGCCCACGCGTCGGCGATGGCCGAGTCGGCGTCGAGCGTGGTCTCCCAGTCCACCCGGTCCACGCCCACCTGGGCGAGCACCACCAGCCGGCCGCCGCCGCTGGCGGAGAGCACCGCCGCCCGGTCGGCCGGGGCCACCGAGCGCAGCTCCTCCAGCAGGTGCTCGGAGATGCCGCCCGGGTCGAGGGTGGCCCCGGGCAGCTGCCGGGCCACCGTGCGCAGCTGGGTCAACAGCCGGGTGGCCTCCGCGTACGGCTGGGGCTTGCCCTCGTTGCGGGCCTGCATCACCCGGTGCAGCGTCCGGGCGGCGTACAGGCCGAGCGCGGCGAGGATCAGCCACTGCGCGCAGACCGCCAGGTAGCCGAGTTGGGTGAGCTGCGGCCGGCCGTCGACCTCGGTGAGCGCCCCGGCCACCAGCAGGGTGGCCCCGGCGGCCGCGAGCAGCGCCGCGCCCTCGCGGAACCGGCGGCGCAGCGCGGTGACGGTCACCGGGACCGCCAGATAGGGCAGCACCGCGGAGGCGCCCAGGCCGCCGATCTCCCCGCCGATGGTGGCCACCGCGCCGACCTGGCTCGCCGCCAGCCCGAGCACCACCACCTCGGCCACCCGGCTGAGCGGGCCGACCAGCCGGTGCTCGGGGGCCAGCAGGGCGGGCAGCCCGGCGACGGCCAGCAGCGCGATCCACCAGAGCTGGCGGGCGTCGTGCGTGGCGAGCAGGGTCAGGACGGCGACCAGCGCCAGCACCACCACGCGCGCGGCCGCGGCGAGGGGATGCGGGTGGGGTCGGGCGCGTGTGGAGGCGGACACGTGACGGATAGTAGTCAGCCTTGGTAGATCTCGGCGATCTCCGCCGCGTACGTCTTGTGCACGACCTGCCGCTTGACCTTGAGCGACGGGGTGAGTTCCCCGGTCGCCTCGGTGAAGTCGCGGGGCAGGATCCGGAACACCTTGATCGCCTCGGCCTTGGAGACGGCCTGGTTGGCCAGGTCGATCGCCCGCTGGATCTCGGCCCGCAGCCCCTCGTGCGCGCGCACCTGCTCGGCCGAGGTGCCCGCGGGCAGGCCGGCGCCGGCCAGCCAGGTCGGCAGCGCCTCCTCGTCGATGGTGACCAGCGCCGCGATGAACGGCTGCCGGTCGCCGACGACCACGCACTGGCTGACCAGCGGGTGCGCGCGGACCTGGTCCTCCAGCACCGCCGGGGCGACGTTCTTGCCGCCGGCGGTCACGATGATCTCCTTCTTCCGGCCGGTGATGGTCAGGAAGCCGTCGCTGTCGAGCTGGCCGAGGTCACCGGTGCGGAACCAGCCGTCCGAGGTGATCGCCTCGGCCGTGGCCGCCTCGTTGCGCCAGTAGCCCTCGAAGATCAGGTCGCCGGCGATCAGGATCTCGCCGTCGTCGTCGATCCGGATGGTCACCCCGGGCAGCGGCCTGCCGACCGTGCCGATCCGGGTGCCGCTGGGCAGGTTCGCCGCGGCCGCCGGCGAGGTCTCGGTCAGGCCGTAGCCCTCCAGCACGGTGACCCCGACGCCCCGGAAGAAGTGGCCGAGCCGGGCGCCGAGCGGGGCGCCGCCGGAGATGGCGTCCCGGCAGCGGCCGCCGAGGGCGGCCCGCAGCTTGCCGTAGACCAGCTTGTCGAAGAGGGCGTGCTGGGCGCGCAGCGCCAGGCCGGGCCCGCGCGAGGTCTCCAGCGCCTCGCTGTACGCGATGGCGACCGCCTCGGCGCGGGCGAAGATCTTGCCCTTGCCGTCCGCCTCGGCCTTCTGCTTGGCCGCGTTGTAGACCTTCTCGAAGACCCGGGGCACCGACAGCACGAAGGTGGGCCGGAAGTCCTGCAGGTCGGCGACCAGGTTCTTGGTGTCCGAGCAGTGCCGCATGGTGGCCCGGGCGTGCACCACGCCGATCTGGATCAGCCGGGCGAAGGCGTGCGCCAGCGGCAGGAACAGCAGGGTGGAGGCGCCGGGGTTGAACAGGTTCGGCAGCACCGGCACCGCGTTGGCGATGTCGGCGTACATGTTCCGGTGGGTGAGCACGCAGCCCTTGGGTCGGCCGGTGGTGCCGCTGGTGTAGATGATGGTGGCGACGTCCCCGGAGCGCAGCGCCGCCCGGCGGCGGTCGATCTCGGCCGGGTCGACCGACGCGCCGGCCGCGACCAGGTCGTCCACCCCGCCCAGGTCGATCTGCCAGACCTGGCCCAGCTCGGGCAGCCGGTCGCGGACGCCAGCGAGCAGGGTGGCGTGCGCGTTGGTCTCGACCACGCAGGCGACCGCCCCGGAGTCGGCCAGGATCCAGGCGGCCTGCTCGGCGCTGGAGGTCTCGTAGATCGGCACGGTGACCCCGCCGGCCGCCCAGACGGCGTAGTCGACGAGCGTCCACTCGTAGCGGGTGCGGCTCATCAGGCCGACCCGGTCGCCGGGCCGCACGCCCGCCGCGACCAGGCCGCGCGCCACCGCGACCACCTCGTCGCGGAACTGCCGGCAGGTGACGTCCACCCAGCCGTCGCCGGCCCGCTCGGGCCGGACGAACTGGACCGCGTCCGGGGCCACCTCGGCGTTGTCCCAGACCGGGTCGGTGAGGTTGGCCGCGTCGCCGACGGTGACGATCGGCGGGACGGAGAACTCGCGCACCTGCACTCCCTAGCGCTCACACTGACCGGGGCGGGCCGCCAGCTGCTGGTCGGCTCCCGTCGAAACCTACCCGCCCGGGCAGGTGGGTGGCGTAGGCAGGTTGCCCCCGGCGCCGGGTAGCCTCCCCCCATGGCGGACACCTCCACCCAGTCGATCATCATCGGCGCGCCACCGGACCGGGTGGCGGCGGTCATCTGCGACTTCCCGGCCTACCCGGAGTGGACCGAGGCGGTACGGCGGGTGGAGGTGATCGAGGAGTACGAGGACGGCTACGCCAGCCAGGTGCGGTTCACCATCGATGCCGGCGTGCTGGCCGACGAGTACGTGCTGGCCTACGAGTACGCCGAGGACCTCACCCGCATCGAGTGGCACCTGGTGGCGCCGTCGAAGATGCAGAAGTCCCAGCGCGGCTCGTACGACCTGGTCGCCAACCCCGACGGCGGCACCACGGTGACCTACACCCTGGAGGTGGAGCTCTCCGTCGGGATGCTCGGGATGTTCCGCCGCAAGGCCGAGAAAATGATCATGGATACCGCGTTGAAGCAGCTGAAGCGCCGGGTAGAAGCACCCGGTGCGGCGCAGTGACGCGTGCGGCGAACCGGCCGCCCCGGTAGAGGAGCCCAGCGTGGGTGCAACGGATCCGGGCACGGCCCGGGAAGAGGCGGAGCGACTGGTCGCCGCGCTGCTGGCCGCCGGGCGGCTGGCCGCGTCGGGCTCGGCGGCCGGCGGTCTCGGTCCGCTCGGTGGGATCGTGTCGAGTGTCCTCGGTCACAGCGGCGGGTCGGGCGCGTCCGGCGGCCGGAGCGGGGGCGGTTTCGCCACCGGTACGGCCGAATGCTGCGTCTGCCCGATCTGTCGTGCGATGAGCGCGCTGCGCGATCCGAGTCCGGAGTTCGCCGAGCGGCTCGCCACCGGCGCCGGTGACCTGGCCGCCGGGGTGGCCAGCCTGCTGCGCGCGTTCGCTCCGGCCGAGCCGCCACCGGCGACCGCGCCGCCGGCCGGGGCGACCGCCACCGGCGCCGACCAACCCGCCGCGGACGCCCGACCGGGCGCCGACGACGACCGTGTCTGGCGCGAGGCCCCCCGGAGCGGGCATGATTCCGAACCGGCGCCGGAGCCCGACGTCTGGTCTGCCGCGACCCGGGCGGAGGACGTGACCGCTCCGGCCGCCGCCGTGCCGCCCGTCGACGTCGCCGGGGCGGCCGCGCCGGGCACTGCCCGGGCGGCGGCCGACCGTCGGGTGGTACCCGCCTCGCGGGTGCCCGACCACGCGGCCGCGGACGCTCCGGGCGACGGGGCCTGACCAGACATCTCGGCACCCACCGGCCGCGGTCGGTGGGGGCGGCACACAGCAGAGGGGAGTGGCAGCGGTGACGCTGACCATCGGAGTCGACGTCGGCGGCACGAAGGTGGCCGCCGGCGTCGTGGACGACACCGGCACGGTGCTCGTGCAGGCCCGACGGGACACTCCCGCCGACGACGTCGGCAAGACCCGGGACGTCATCATCGAGCTGGTCGCCGAGCTGTCCACCAGTCAGTCGATCACGGCGGTCGGCATCGGCGCGGCCGGCTGGATCGACGCCAGCCGCTCCACCGTGCTCTTCGCGCCCAACCTGGCCTGGCGGGACGAGCCGCTGCGCGAGTACGTCAGCACCGCGACCGGCCTGCCGGTGATTGTGGAGAACGACGCCAACGTGGCCGCCTGGGCGGAGTTCCGGCACGGCGCGGCCCGCGACGCCGACGACTCGATGGTCATGTTCACCATCGGCACCGGGGTGGGCGGCGGCATCGTGCTCGGCGGGGAACTGCTGCGCGGCGCCAACGGCATCGCCGCCGAGCTGGGCCACATGCTCACCGTGCCGGACGGGCACCAGTGCGGCTGCGGCCGGCTCGGCTGCATCGAGCAGTACGCCAGCGGCAGCGCCCTGGTGCGCTTCGCCCGCGCCGCGGCCCGCCAGGAGCCGCACCGCGCCACCGCGCTGCTGGAGCTGGCCGGCGGGGAGTCCGAGGCGATCACCGGCCCGATGGTGACCGCCGCCGCCCAGGGCGGCGACGCGGTCTCCATCGAGGCGTTCGCGCAGGTCGGGCGGTGGCTGGGCACCAGCCTCGCGGACATGGCGCAGATCCTCGACCCGCAGGTGCTGGTGGTCGGCGGCGGCGTGATCGAGGCCGGCGACCTGCTGCTCGGCCCGACCCGGCGGTCCTTCACCGAGGCGCTGGCCCAGCGCAGCCGGCTGCCGGTGGCCGACATCCGCCCCGCCGAGCTGGGCAACAGCGCCGGCGTGATCGGCGCGGCCGACCTGGCCCGCCGGCTCTGAGGCGGCGCCGGTGACGCAGACCCCGGGCGTGCCGCTGCGCGTCGTCTCGTACAACATCCACAGCCAGCGTGACGACACCGCCGCGCTGGCGGCGGTGGTCCGCGCCGCCGCCCCGGACGTGGTGGTGGTGCAGGAGGGGCCGCGCCGGTTCCGGTGGCGGCAGAAGTCCGCCGCGCTCGCCGAGTCGTTCGGCCTGGTGGTGGCGGCCGGCGGGCTGCCCGCCCTGGGCAACCTGCTGCTGACCAGCCTGCGGGTGCGGGTGACCGCCACCTGGTGCCAGCGTTTCCCGCTCACCCCCGGGCGGCACCTGCGCGGCGCCGCGTACGCCGAGTGCGTGGTGGGCGCGGGCGCCCGGTTCACCCTGGCCGGCTCGCATCTGTCCACGGACCCGGCCGAGCGGCCGGGGCAGGCCACGCTCTTCAAGCGCGAGCTGGACGCCGCCGGCCCGCCGGTGATCGCCGCGGCGGACCTGAACGAGGGGCCGGACGGCCCGGCCTGGGCCACCGTCGCCCGGGGGCTGACCGACGCCGCGGTGGCGATGGACCGGGCCGACCGGCTCACCTACTCCTGCGCGGACCCGCGCCGCCGGATCGACGCGCTCTTCGTCGACCCGCGGATCACCGTGGTCGACTACGACGTGGTGGACACCCCGCAGACCCGCCGGGCCAGCGACCACTTCCCGGTCCTGGTCGACCTGCTGCTGCCCGCCGGCTGACCGGCCGCGCCGCCACCGGGGCTGGACAACCGGCGCTGATGTGGAGAGGATTTCGCGCGACCCGGCACTCGTGCCGCACAAAAGGAGATTCCCCCGGTGCCCACCTCCACCGACCCCGGCCGGCCCGACCCGGAGGCGACCACGGTCGCCCTGACCCGTGACGGCCGCCCGGTCTCCGACCGGGGCGACACGGTCTGCGTCATCGGCGCCGGGGCCAGCGGCCTCACCGCCATCAAGAACCTCAAGGAGCACGGCTTCGGCGTCGACTGCTACGAGCGGGAGACCGGCGTCGGCGGCGCGTGGAACTGGCGGCACGACCGCAGCCCGGTGTACGCCAGCACGCACCTGATCTCGTCCCGGCCGTTCACCCAGTTCCCGGACTTCCCGATGCCGGACGACTGGCCGGACTACCCGCACCACAGCCAGCTGCTGTCCTACTTCGAGCGGTACGCCGACCACTTCGACCTGCGCGCGCACATCTGGTTCGGCACCGAGGTGGTGCGGGTCGAGCCGGTCGAGGGGGACCGCTGGGACGTCACCACCCGCAGCACCGGCGGCTACGGCCCCGAGCGCACCGCCCGGTACGCGGCGGTGGTGGTGGCCAACGGGCACAACTGGTCGCCGAAGCTGCCCCGCTACGAGGGGCTGGAGCAGTTCCGCGGCGAGGTCATGCACGCCTCGTCGTACCAGGATCCGGCGCAGCTGCGCGGCAAGCGGGTGCTGGTGGTCGGCGCCGGCAACACCGGGTGCGACATCGCCGTGGAGGCCGCCCAGCAGGCCGCCCAGTGCTGGCACTCCACCCGCCGGGGCTACTGGTACGCGCCGAAGTACGTGTTCGGCCGCCCGGCCGACCAGGTCAACGACTCGCTGCTCGCGCTGCGGGTGCCCCGGCGGGTACGCCAGTGGCTCTACCACTGGACGCTGCGGCTGACCGTCGGCGACCTGACCCGGTACGGCCTGCCCAAGCCCGACCACCGGGTCTACGAGACGCACCCGATCGCCAACAGCCAGCTCGTCTACTACGTCGGCCACGGCCGGATCAGCCCGGTGCCGGACGTCGCCCGCTTCGACGCGTACGGGGTGGAGCTGACCGACGGCCGCCGGATCGACCCGGAACTGGTCGTCTTCGCCACCGGCTACCTGCCGCGCTTCGAGTTCCTCGACCCGAAGGTGCTCGGCGACGACGGCGCGACGGGCCGGCCCACGCTCTGGCTGCACGCGTTCGCCCCCGGGCATCCCACCCTGGCGGTGGCCGGCCTGCTCCAGCCGGACTCCGGCCTCTTCCCGCTGTCGCACTGGCAGATGGTGCTCTTCGCCCGCCTGCTGCGGCTGCGGCAGACCCGCCCGGAGCGGGCCGCGGCGTTCGCCGCCAAGGTGCAGGCCCGGGCGGGGGAGCGGTACACCGGCCCGGTCAAGGACAGCACCCGGCACTGGTTCGAGGTCGGGCACGCCGACTACCTGCGCGCCGTCCAGCGCGCGCTGCACGACCTGGAGGACAAGTGAGCGAGCGCAGTGAGCGAACCATCCGGCTCAGTGCGGCCGTGCCTCACGGCGCCGCGCAGCGCAGCGGAGCGGCGGCGTGAGCGAGCGGGTGCGGGTGATGCGGGGGCGGGAGTGGGCCCGCCCGGTCCGCCCGGTCCGGCGCGAGGTGCTCGCGGCCACGCCCGAGCTAGAGGAGGGGCGACCGCCGCTGCTGTTCGTGCCGGGCTTCGGGCACGGCGCGTGGGCGTTCGCCGAGCACTGGCTGGGGCACGCCGCCGGTCGCGGTTTCCCGGCGTACGCGCTGAGCCTGCGCGGGCACGGCGGCAGCGACCCGGCGCCGGAGGCGACGCTGCGGGCGTACGCCCATGACGTGGCGCAGGTGGCGGCGGGCCTGCCGCGCCAGGCGGTGCTGGTCGGGCACGGCGCCGGGGCGCTGGTGGTGGCGCACGCCCTCGCCCGCTACCCGGCCCGGGCCGCGGTGCTGGTCGCGCCGGTACTCGGCGGCTGGGCGACGTTCGGCGCCGCGCTGCGCCGCAACCCGGCCGGCACGCTGCCGGCGGTGTTCGGCGGGCGGTTGCGGCTGAACCGCCGGCAGCTGTTCAGCCGGGAACTGCCGGACGCGGACGCCCGGGGGTACGTGTCCCGGCTGGGCCGGGCCGGCCGGCGCGCCCAGTGGCAGCTGCTCACCCACGCCGACCCGGAACCGGCGGTGGGCCGGCCGCCGGTGCTGGTCCTGGGCAGCCCGGACGACCGGATCGTCCCGCCCGCCGCGCTGACCCGGGCCGCCCGCCGGTACGGCTCGGCGCCGCTGCTCTTCCCCGGCATGGGGCACGACCTGATGCTGGACGCCCGCTGGCGGGAGCCGATCGACGCGATCCTGGACTGGCTGGCGAAGGAGCCGGCGCCCGAGCACCGGCCCTGACGCGGGTCGCGGCGGGTCGGTGCGCTCGGGGTCAGGCGGTGGCGCCCAGCCGGGTGAGCAGCGAGTCGCTCTCGTCGAGCGCGGAGAGGTATGAGCGCGCCCAGGCGCGGATGTCGTGCCGGTGCAGGTGCGCCCGCATGGCCCGCATCCGCTCCCGGACGTCGGCCGGGTCCGCCCGCAGCGCCGTGAGCAGCCCCTGCTTGAGGCCCTCCAGGTCGTGCGGGTTGACCAGGTACGCCTGGGACAGTTCGGCGGCGGCACCGGCGAACTCGCTGAGCAGCAGCGCCCCGGCGTCGTCCACCCGCGCCGCGACGTACTCCTTGGCGACCAGGTTCATGCCGTCCCGCAGCGGGGTCACCGCCATCACGTCGGCGACCCGGTAGAGAGCGGTCAGCTCGGCCCGGTCGAAGGGCTGGGTGAGGTAGTGGATGGCCGGCTCGCCGACCCGGCCGAACTCGCCGTTGATCCGCCCGACCTCGCGCTCCACCCGCTCGCGCAGGTCCTGGTACTGGCCGACCCGTTCCCGGCTGGGCACCGCGACCTGCACCAGCACCGTGTCGCGCACCTTGACGTGCCCGTCGGCGAGCAGCTCGCTGTAGGCCTTGAGCCGCTGCTCGATGCCCTTGGTGTAGTCCATCCGGTCGACGCTGAGGATCACCTGGCCGGGGTTGCCGAGGTCGTGGCGCAGCCGCTGGGCGCGGGCGGCCACGTCGGGTCGGTTGGCCAGGGCGGCCATCTCGGTGGTGTCGATGGAGACCGGGAACGCGCCGATCCGGACCACCCGGTCGTCCACGGCGATCCGCCGGTCGGTGGCCGGTAGCTGGAGCACCTTCACCGCCAGCTGGGCGAAGTTGTGCGCGGCCTGCGCCCGCTGGAAGCCGACCAGGTCCGCGCCGAGCATGCCGCGCAGCAGTTCGGCCCGGCGGGGCAGCTGCATGAACAGCTCCGGCGGCGGAAACGGCACGTGCAGGAAGAAGCCGATGCGCAGGTCCGGCCGGAGCGCGCGGAGCAGGCCCGGCACCAGTTGCAGGTGGTAGTCCTGCACCCAGACCAGCGCGCCCGGCTCGGCCACCTCGGCGGTGGCCTCGGCGAACCGCTGGTTGACCCGCTGGTACGCCTCCCACCAGCGGCGGTGGTGCACCGGCTGCTCGACCGCGTCGTGGTAGAGGGGCCAGAGGGTGGAGTTGGCGAAGCCTTCGTAGTGGTCCCGCAGGTCGGCCTGGCTGAGCGGCACGGTGTGCATGCGCACGCCGTCCACGTCCGGCAGGACGGGCGCGGGCCCGGTGCCGCCGGCCCAGCCGACCCAGGTTGCCGGGGCCGCCCGCAGCAGCGGGTGAAGCGCGCTGACCAGACCGCCGGGGCTGCGGCGCCATTCGCAGGCCCCGTCCGGGGCGACGCTGTCGTCGATGGGCAGACGGTTGGCCACCACTACGAGGGAACTCTGTCGCATCTCGGGCATTCCGATCACCAGGGGTGTGACCGCCGCGAGCGAGGAACAACCGGGCAGTCAGCGGGGGAAGTGACGGACAGCGGTATTCCTACTGACAGTAAGTTACACCACTGTTACGCCTGAGGCGTGGGCCGACCCCCGTCCCGCCATCCGGGCGGGGACGTGGGGCTCAGCCAGGCCGGTGGGCGGCCTCCGCTTGATCGACTCCATGCCGCCGGAACGGGGGTGTCGACGCGAGCGGGACCCGGGGCGGCGTCGGTTGGCGGGCGGGACGTCAGACGACGGCGCCGTCGTCCGGGTCGTCGTCGTCGGAGTCGCCGGGGCGCAGCCGCCAGATCAACGTGACGAAGCCGGCGAGGATGCCGGTGAACCCGAACAGGGTGACCACCGCCCGGTCCACCGGCAGCAGGTCGGGGAAGAGGAAGAGTGCGAAGCCGACGACGATCGCCAGCACGCCGGCCGCCGCGTACTTGGAGATGCGCGGCAGCGGCGGGGGCGGCGGCGGGGTGTAGCGCTCGTCCTCGTCGTCGGGCAGGTCGGCGCCGAACGTGTCCAGCCCGTCCAGCAGCGACGGCTCGTCCTGCCGGCCAGGTCCCACCGAGATCCCGGAGATGTCCGCCGCGTACGGCAGCCGGCGCACGTCGGTGGCGGTCGGCCCGCCCGGCTCCTCGGCGCCGGTGCGGGTGACCGGGCCGCTCGGGGTCGGCTCGTCGGGGTCGACGTCCTCGGCGGCGGGCCACGGGTTGTCGCCGGCGGTCGGGGTGGCGTGGAAGCCGGCCACGATCCGGGCCCACTCGGCCTCGATGTCGGGCTCGTCGGCGCGGGGCCGGTCGGTGGGCGTCTCGTCGGTGAGCTGGGTGAGGTAGTCGCGGGCGGTGGTCAGGTGCGACCGGTCGACGTAGAGCCGGTCGACCGGGCGGGACGGGACCGTGGTGGTGCGGGTGACCGGGTTGAGGTCGGCCGACGGTTGCAGGTACGCGGCGATCCCGCCGGCCGCGAGGACGTCGAGCAGGTGCTCGCCGACGCGCGGATCCACGTCGCCCGCGACCGCGTACTCGCTCGCGTCGAGCCCGTTGTCCCGCCGCCCCCGGCGGGCTCCACCCGCTGACACCGGACAATCCTCCTCATCGCGCCGAACGCGCGGCCGCTCCCAGCCCCCTGCGGCGCCACCCGTACGCCGTGCCTTGAATCGTGACACGTCGGGACCCGGTTCCGGGAGTGCGTTGTGTCGCGTCTTCCAAAGTCGGCGCCCCGGTCGCTGGTCGCGGCCGGGGCTGTATGTCTCTTTCTGCTAGGGGCGCGTCAGATGATCGCCCGCTCAGTCGGCGAGCCGCCCGGGGCATCGCCGGCGGTGTATTCGCCGCGTCACTCGGGCTCGTCGCCGTCGGTCACCCGCGGCGGCCGGTGCTCGGCGATCCACGCCTCCACGTCCGCCCGCAGCCAGACGGTCATCCCGTGCAGCCGCTGAAAGGGCGCGGGAAAGGTGGGGTAGCGAACGAGCTGCCGCATCCGGGTGCGACTCACGCCGAGCATCTCCTGGAGCTCGTGCGGACCGACCAGGGGTCCCGGTACGTCACCCACCCGGCGACCGTAGGACGATCCGGTAGTGCCGTTTTAGGTATACCTAGTTGCGCAGACCCCTTCGAGTGTCGCAGAGTGTTCTGGTGGCGTCCGTCCGGCGGAGACCCGAACCCACCGGACGGGCGCCGCCGGCGAGCGAGCGGAGGGAGCGGCGGGTGGACGAGGCGGTCGAGTTGGCGTGGCTGCGGGAGCGGGTGAAGGGGCTGGAGAGCGCGCTGCTCGGCTCGCGGCGGGAACTGTTCGACCTGCGCTGCCGGTTGGCCGTCATCGCCCGGGTGGCCGGCGACCTGGACCGCGCGCAGCGGGCGCCCGGGGTCGCCTTCGGTGCGATCAACGCGGCGCTGCACGGGCAGTCGGCGACGCTGCGACAGGTCGCCCGGCAGGTGCGCCGGCGGCGCCCGGGTCCACCAGCCCGGTCGGAGTGAGTCCACAGTCCGGTCTGGACCGGCCGTTGGCTGGCGACCGGTGACCGGTACGGCGACACCGGCGCGCCGGCAGGCGGCGGGCGCCGGTCGGGTGACGAAGCCGATCGGTCGTCCGTTGTGGCGGGTGCCCCGCGCTCCGTAGGCTCGTCGGCGACGGCAGCACCCCGAGCGGGTGCTGTCCCGGGCACACCATGGGAAAGGACGCCGGTGCTGTACTGGCTGTTGAAGTACGTCCTCCTCGGGCCGCTGCTGAGGCTGATCTTCCGCCCGCAGGTGGAGGGCCTGCGCCACGTACCGGACACCGGCCCGGTCATCCTGGCCAGCAACCACCTCTCGTTCTCCGACTCGATCTTCACCCCGCTGATCACCCCGCGGAAGGTCACCTTCGTCGCGAAGGCCGAGTACTTCACCGGCAAGGGGATCAAGGGCTGGCTGACCAGGATGTTCTTCGTCGGCACCGGCACCATCCCGGTGGACCGTTCCGGCGGCCGGGCGGCCCGCGCGGCGCTGGACACCCAGCTGAAGGTGCTGCGGGCCGGCGGCATCGCCGGCATCTACCCGGAGGGCACCCGTTCCCCGGACGGCCGGCTCTACCGGGGCAAGACCGGGGTGGCCCGGCTCGCCCTGGAGAGCGGCGCGCCGGTGGTCCCGGTGGTGATGCTCAACCTCGACGAGATCCAGCCGCCGGGCAAGCTCATCCCGAAGCTCAAGCGGGTGCGGATCCGGTTCGGCGCGCCGCTGGACTTCAGCCGCTACCGGGGCCTGGCCGGTGACCGGTTCGTCGAGCGCGCGGTCACCGACGAGATCATGTACGAGCTGATGGAGCTATCCGGCCGCGAGTACGTCGACATCTACGCCCAGAAGCTCAAGAACCAGCCCGCGCCGCCGCCCACCCCGCCCACCCCCCGCGAACCAGTCCCCGCCTGACCTCAGGCTCAGGCGGGGGTGGCAAGGTGGAGGAGGCCGGGGGCGGCGTTGCGGTCGGCGAACTCGCGTACCCGGGCCAGCGCGGCGGCCGCGGCGGCCGGGTCCACCTCGGACAGCGGACCGACCGAGAGCGCGGTGGCCAGGATGTGGTCGGTCCGGTCGGTCATCCGCGCGTAGCTCTGCGCCGCTGCGGCGAGCAGGTCGGCGGCGGTGCGCGGGTCGCCGTCCCGCCAGGCCAGCGTGGCGTCGGCGGACTGCCCGGCGGCCCGCGCCCACGGGGTCGTCCGGGGCGAGCGGCGCAGCAGATCCCGGACGAGGCGCGCCGCGTCCGCGCCGAGCAGCGCGGCGAGGTGGCCGACCGCCGGCACCCACTCGGCGAACGGGATCATGCGGGTCTGCCGCCAGTCCTCATCCAACTCGGTCAGCAGCGCCATCGCCTCGTCCCGGCGGCCCTGCACCGCCCGGCAGAGCGCGGCGTGTGCCAGGGTGACCCGCAGCACCCGGTGGAAGCCGCTGCGCCGGGCCGCCGCGAGGGCCTTCTCCAGCAGGTCGGGGCCGGTCGGGTCCGGCTCGGCGCCGAGCGCCCGGATCCAGCCGGACACCGCCACGATGTGGGTGTCCCACTCGGCGGTCGGGCCCTGGGTCGCCCCGTCCGCCATCTCCAGCGCCGCCACCCACTCGCCGGCGTAGTACGAGCGGGCCCACTGGTCGGCGAACCCGATGGTCAGGCCGTGTTCGCCGCCCAGGTCGAGGGAGCGCTGCTCGTCGATCAGCCGGACCGAGCCGGCCAGGTCGCCCTCCTCCTGGAGGATCCAGGACAGGTTGTGCACCGCCCGACGGCGACTGGTCAACCGCTCCACCCGGCACTGTTCGGTGACCTCGGCCAGCTCCGCGTACGCCTCCTCGAAGCCGGCCAGGTAGCGGGCCACCGCGAGGGTGATCCGGGCGTTCGCCAGCGCCTCGTGCAGGCCCAGCCGCTCGGCCAGCTCGGCCGCCGCCTGAGCGGCCGCGCAGGCCGGCTCGGTCTCCGCGTTGAGCATGTGCACCCGGGCCAGTTCGAGCAGCGCGCCGGCCTTCTCCTGGCTGTCCGGCAGGCCGTCGTGCAGGCTGATCGCACGGTCCAGGCAGCGCAGCGTCTCCGACCGGTCGGCCCGGCTCCACGCGGCGGTGGCCAGCAGCGTCCACGCCTTCGCGGCGGCCGGCCGGTCGCCCGCCGCGATCAGCCGGTCGGCCAGCCGGACCAGGGTGTCCGTGCCGCCGTCGACCAGGAACGCGTCGCTGTCGCGGTAGAAGGCCAGCTCGGCGTGGAACAGTTCGAGCGCCGGATCCGGCCCGCAGTCGACGGCGAGCGCCCGGTCGACCAGGGTGGCCGCGGTGTCCAGCGCGTGCAGCTCGTACGCCCGGCGGGCCGCCCGGTGCAGCGCGGTCCGGGTGGCCACGGCGTACGGGGCCGGGTCGAGGCCGATCGTGCGGGCGATCTCGTGCGCGGTCCACCGGTGGTTGGCCAGCACCTCGGCCAGGTCGTACTGCCGGCCGTCGGTGAGCTGGTCCAACCAGTCGGCGGTGTGCTGGTGGCGCAGCACCCGCTCGGCGCGGGGCAGCCGCTGGTAGCAGACGTCCCGGACCAGGATGTGCCGGAACCGGTACTCCGGCTGGCCGGGCATCGTCGAGCTGGGCAGTTCGTAGACCAGGTCCCGGCGCTGCAACCGGTGCAGCGCCCGTTCCACCCACTCCGCCGGGCGGCCCAACGCCACCGCCACCGGCCCGGGCCAGAACTGCACGCCGACCACCGAGGCGGCCTGCAACACCGCCCGGTCGGCCGGGTCGAGCAGGTCCAGCCGGTTGGCGATGACCGCCTGCACCGTGCGGGGCATCCCGGGTCCGCCGGCCGGGTCGAGCCGGACGGCGTTCGCCGCCGGGTCGACCAGGCCGCCGTCGAGCAGCATCCGGGCGTACTCCTGGGCGTAGAGCGGGTTGCCGTCGGCGAACTCGATCAGCGGTTCGCGGGCCGTCACCGGCAGGGTGGCCTGCCCGAGCAGTAGCGAGTAGAGGGTGTCGATGTCGCCGTCGTGCATCGGCGGCACCGAGATCGACATCGCGCCGCTGATCGTGCCGGTCCAGGCCGGATGCCGCTCGCGCAGCTCGGGCCGGGCGGTCGCGACGATCAGCAGCGGCACCCCCCGGGCGGCCGCGCCGAGCTGCTCCACGAAGGACAGCATCGCCGCGTCCGCCCAGTGCATGTCCTCGAAGACCAGCACCGTCGGCTCGGTCGCGGCCAGGGTGAGCAGGAAGCGCCGCCAGGCGGTCTCGGTCTCGGCCGGGGTCAGCCGCTCCCCGGGCACGCCCAGCAGCGGGCCGAGCGCCTCGGCGAGCCGGACCGCGTGCGGGTCGGCCAGCCGGCCCAACCGCTGGCGCAGCCGCTCGCGCAGCGCCGAGGCGTCGTCGCTGTCCGGCAGCCCGACCCAGTTCTTCACGATGTCGGCCAGCGCGGCGTAGGTGACGTTCTCGCCGAACGGCGGGCACTGGCCGACCAGCCAGGTGACCCGGGCGCCGGGCAGGTTGGCGGCGTGCCGGGCCAGCTCGCGCAGCAGCCGGCTCTTGCCCACCCCGGCCGGGCCGAACACCGTCACCAGCTGCGAGGTGCGCTCGGTGACGATGCGGTGCAGGGCGTTGACCAGCAGGCCGCGTTCGTGGTCCCGGTTGACCATCGGGGTCAGCTCGACGGTGTGCGGGTCGCGCCGGGGCCGGGCCCGTTCCGCCAGCCAGATCCGGCTGACCGTGGACCGTCCGCGCAGCGTCACCGGCGGCTGGTCGGTGTACTCCATCTCGTGCCGGGTGGCCGCCCAGGTGCTCTCGTCGACCACGACCCCGCCGGGCGGGGCCAACCCCTGCAACCGGGAGGCGGTGTTGACCACGTCGCCGGTGACGAACGCCTGACCGCCGTCCCGGGTCGCGGAGAGGTCGACCAGCGCCTCGCCGGTGGCGATGCCGACCCGGAACTGCAACGGGTGCGGCCCGGTGGCCTGCCGGGCCAGGTTGCGCTGGAGCTCCAGCCCGGCGCGGACGCAGCGCAGCGCGTCGTTGTCGGTCGCCACGGGGGCGCCGAACAGCGCCATCACCGCGTCGCCGATGTACTTCTCGACCACCCCGCCGTACTGGTGCACCAGCCGCCGCACGGTGGCGAAGTACGCCTGTTGCAGGCCGCGGGCCTGCTCCGGGTCGGCCTGCTCGGCGTACGTGGTGAAGTCGACGATGTCGATGAAGAGCACACTGACCTGGCGGCGGTCCTCCTGCACCGTCACGGCGTGGTCGCGCAGCGGGTTGCCGCAGTTGGTGCAGAAGTTCGCCTCGGTGCTGTTGGCGTGGCCGCAGCCAGCACAGGTCCTGGACAGCGGTCGTCCGCACCCACCGCAGAAGCGGTCGTCCGGCCCGGCTGCCCGGGAGCAGTGTCCACAGGTGAGGTCGATGTCCAGCTCCGTACGCGAGAGAGCCCAGTATCCCGCCGGGGCCGATCAGTCGGGTACCCGACGTGCGGGCGGCCCTTACCGCTGATCGGTCGGGGCTAGTCTCTCGTACCAGGAAAGAATGACCACAGGGAGAGTGCCGTGCAGGTGCGACTGTCCGCCCTCTGGACCGATCCGGGTGGAACGGTGTGGGGTCCGGGCGACACGGTCGAGGTCGACGCGGTCACTCTCGCCGAACTGGAGGAGCAGGGCATGGTAGAGCAGCCCGCGGGCCAGAGCGCTGGCTCGACCGAGACCACGACCACGACCACCAAGCCCAAGGACACCGATCCCAGCAAGATCGGCCCGGGTCCGAGTTCGCCCCCCGCGGACGACACCGACAAGTGACCCACCGGCGCGGGCGGCGGGCCACCGCCGCCCGCCCCTGCGGGCGTACCCGAAACGGCGTGGCGGCCGGGGTCAGCGCTCGCTCATGCCGGCGCGACGCCGCAGTGCCGCCACGTCCGTGACCACGATCCGCCGGCCCTCGGTACGCAGCCAGCCGCGGCTGGCGAACGAGCCGATCGCCTGGTTGACGCTCTGCCGGGAGCCGCCGGCCATCTCGGCGAGCTGGCTCTGGTTGAGCTCGATGGTGATCATCGGGGCCTGGCTCTCGCCGGCCAGCCGGACCAGCGTCTTGGCCACCCGGCCGGGCAGGTCCAGGAAGACGTGGTCGGCGTTCTGCTCGGTGAGCCGGCGGATCAGCCCGCCGAGCGAGCGCATCACCGCGTCCAGGATGCGCGGGTTCGAGTGCACCAGCTCCATGAACGCGCCGCGGGAGAGCGCGAGCGCCGCGCAGTCCTCGATCGCCTCGGCGGAGGCCGAGCGGGTGGAGGCGTCCAGCAGCGAGACCTCGCCGAGCACGTCCGGCGGCCGGATCACCGACAGCACCGCGCGTTCGCCGGTCGGCGCGGTGCGGAACACCGCGACCGCGCCGCGGCGCAGCACGATCAGGGACTCGCCCGGGTCGTTCTCCACGAAGAGCAACTGACCCTTGCGGTACGTCCGGGGCACCGCCGCGGCGATCACCCGCTGGCGCACCTCGGGCTCCAGCCCGGCGAACATCTCCACACCCGTGAGCGCGTCACCCGGCTCCGGCAGGCGCATCTCCACGGCCGACCCCTCCCCGGTCATGGACCACAACATCGCTCACCGGGTGAACCTGACGGGCCCCTGACAAGGTGAACTGACACCGGGTTCGGCGTCCGGTAGCGGTACACATCAGATCATGACGGCCATGTCGCTTGCTGTACACCCCTGGATGCGGTTCCGTGACAGTCCCGAGCTGCGCCGGTTCCGCCGATGAGGTGCGGATCCGCTTCCGGATGGGCGACCCGCCGGTCCGACGGCGGCGGGGGTGGGCGAGGATGACCGGGATGGTTCACCGCTATTTCTACGACTGCGAGTTCATCGAGGACGGCCGGCTCGTCGACCTGGTGTCGATCGGCGTCGTCGACGAGTACGGCCGCGAGTTCTACGCGGTCTCCACCGAGTTCGACGACTCTCGTGCCGTGCCCTGGGTGCGCCGCAACGTGCTGGACAAGCTCCCCTCGCCGGCCGACCGGGCCTGGCGGTCCCGCGAGCGGATCCGCGACGACCTGTACGACTTCCTCGTCGAGCCGATCCGGGACCGCCCGGGCGAGCAGCTGGAGCTGTGGGCCTGGTACGCCGCGTACGACCATGTGGCGCTCGCCCAGCTGTGGGGGGCGATGCCGGCGCTGCCCCGGGAGATCCCCCGGTTCACCAAGGAGTTGCGCCAGCTCTGGGACGACCGGGGCCGCCCGCCGCTGCCGGATGCCGAAGCGGCCCGGCACGACGCGTTGGTGGACGCTCGGCACAACCTGGCCCGGTGGCGGGCGATGACCGGTTAGTAGGTTTGGTCGGTTCTGTCCCGGGTACCGGATTCGCGTCGAATCGATGCGAGGAGGTACGCCGTGAGTGAGCCGAGCACCACCGCCGAGGCCCGGCGCCGGGTCACCGACCTGGTCCGGCGGGCCCGGATCTGCATGCTGACCACGACCGGGCTGGACGGCCGGATGGTGAGCCGGCCGATGGGGCTGCAGGAGGCCGAGTTCGACGGCGACCTGTGGTTCTTCGCGTACGCGGACTCGGCCAAGGTGCGCCAGATCCGGGTCAACCCGGAGGTCAACGTCGCCTTCTCCGACCCGGGACACCACGCGTGGGTCTCGGTGTCCGGCACCGCGCAGGAGGGCTACGACCGGGCGAAGGCGGAGCGGTTGTGGCACCCGATGCTGACGGCGTGGTTCCCGGACGGGCTGGACACCCCGGGGATCACCCTGATCAAGGTGCACGCCGGTGCCGCCGAGTACTGGGACTCGCCGGGCGGCGCGGTGGTCAACCTGCTCGGCTACGCCAAGGCCGCACTGACCGGCACGCCGCCGGGGCCGGGGGAGAACCGCGAGGTCAGCTACTGACCGGTAGCCGGACCGGCCCCGGGGTGCGGTGTCGACCCCCTGCCGCGCCGACTACAGTGCGCACTGACGGCCCGCCCCGGGCCGGCAACGGCGCCGATGGTCTGATCCGACACATATCCTGGGGCATATCGGGCTTCATCTGATGCTCCCAGGAGGATGAGCAGATCATGCGTATCGGCGTGCTCACCGGCGGCGGCGACTGCCCGGGTCTGAACGCGGTCATCCGGGCGGTGGTCCGCAAGGGCGTCGCCAGCTACGGCCACGAGTTCGTGGGTTTCCGGGACGGCTGGAAGGGTCCGCTGGAGGGCCTGTCCCGCCCCCTGGGCATCGCGGAGGTCCGCGGCATCCTGCCGCGCGGCGGCACCATCCTCGGTTCCTCGCGGACCAACCCCTTCAAGATCGAGAACGGCGTCGAGCGGATCAAGGACAACCTCGCCGCCCAGGGCGTCGACGCGCTGATCGCCATCGGCGGTGAGGACACCCTCGGCGTCGCCACCAAGCTGCACGAGCTCGGCGTCAACGTGGTCGGCGTGCCGAAGACGATCGACAACGACCTCGGCGCCACCGACTACACCTTCGGCTTCGACACCGCGGTCAACATCGCCATGGAGGCGATCGACCGGCTGCACACCACCGCCGAGAGCCACCACCGCACCCTGGTGGTCGAGGTGATGGGCCGGCACGCCGGCTGGATCGCCCTGCACGCCGGCCTGGCCGGCGGCGCCAACGTGATCCTGCTGCCCGAGCGGCAGTTCGACGTCGACCAGGTCGCCGGCTACGTCGAGAAGCGCTTCCAGCACCAGTACGCCCCGATCGTGGTGGTCGCCGAGGGCGCGCAGCCGCTGGCGGGTCAGATGGTCCTGCAGAACCAGGAGCTGGACTCGTTCGGCCACGTCCGCCTCGGCGGCATCGGCCAGTGGCTGGCCGAGCAGCTGGAGGCGAAGACCGGCAAGGAGGCGCGTACCGTCGTGCTGGGCCACATCCAGCGCGGTGGCACGCCCACCGCCTTCGACCGGGTGCTGGCCACCCGGCTCGGCCTGCACGCGATCGACGCGGCGCACGAGGGCGACTGGGGCAAGATGGTCGCCATGCAGAGCACCGACATCGTCCGGGTGCCGCTGGCCGAGGCCACCCGTGAGCTGAAGACCGTGCCGCTGGAGCGGTACGCCGAGGCCGAGGTCTTCTTCGGCAGCTGAGCCGACCGGCGGCGGCGCGGCGGGCCACCCGGCCCACCGCGCCGCCGGCCACGGCAGGAGGGGGTACGCGGTGCACACGGTCGCCGTGATCGGCGCCGGCAAGATCGGTGAGCTGATGCTCTCCGGGCTGCTGCGCTCGGGTTGGCCGGTCGACCGGCTGCTGGCCACCGCCCGGCGCCCGGCGCGCGCCGAGGAGCTGACCGCCCGCTACGGGGTACGGGTGGTCGACAACCTCACCGCTGTCGACGAGGCGGAGGTGCTCGCCGTCTCGGTCAAGCCGCAGGACGCGGCGGCGCTGCTCGACGAGATCGGGCCCAAGGTGCCCGCCGACAAGCTGGTGATCTCGCTCTGCGCCGGCCTGCCGACCAGCTTCTTCAACCGGCGGCTGCCCGAAGGCACGCCGGTGGTGCGGGTGATGACCAACACCCCGGCCCTGGTCGACGAGGCGATGACCGCCATCTCCGCCGGCGCGCACGCCACCGGGACGCACCTGGCCCTGGCCGAGGAGATGTTCAAGCCGCTGGGCGCCACCATCCGGGTGCCCGAGTCACAGCAGGACGCGGTCACCGCGCTCTCCGGCTCCGGCCCGGCCTACTTCTACCTGCTGGTCGAGGCGATGATCGACGCCGGCATCCTGCTCGGCCTGCCGCGGCAGGTGGCGCACGAGCTGATCGTGCAGACCGCCATCGGCTCCGCGGTGATGCTGCGCGACTCCGGCGAACACCCGGTGAAGCTGCGCGAGGCGGTCACCTCGCCGGCCGGCACCACCATCTCCGCCGTGCGCGAGCTGGAGAAGCACGGCGTACGCGCGGCGCTGCTCGCCGCGCTGGAGGCGGCCCGGGACCGGGCCCGCGAGCTGGCCGACCAGGCCGACTGAGTCAACCGGACTGCAGGGCCAGCTCCTCGACGCCACGCACCGGCTCGGCCGGCTGCTGGGCGGGGACCCGGGCGAACCGCGTCCACGCGGCGATCACCCGCACGGCGACGTGCCACGGCTCCGGGTCGTCGAGGTCGCCCGGCACGGCGGGCGAGGGGACCGCCACGCCCCAGTGCCGCAGCCGTTCCAGGCTCTCCAGGAAGGCGGGGTGCCGGGCGAACGCCGGATCCGGCGCCGGCACGGCGACGACCGGCAGGCCGATCGAGGTCGCCTCGTTGAGCAGCCGCAGGGCCAGGTTGTCGTTCAGCCCGTACGCCCACTTGTTGACCAGGTCGAAGCTGGCCGGCGCGACCGCGTAGGCGTCGGCCGGCGGCAGCGGGTGCAGCGTCTGGGCCTGCTCGTCCGTCCGGATCGGATGGCCGGTGAGGTCGGTGAGGGCGGCCAGGTCGACCGCCTCGGCGGGGGCGGCGACCGCGTGCACCTGCCAGCCCAGTTCCTGGCAGGCGGCGATGAACTCGGCGAGCTCGGCGGCGGGTTCGGTGTGGCAGACGATGAGGTGCAGGGCGGGGGATCGGGTCTTCCCGGGCATGGCGCTCCTATCGGCATGGGTGTCCCGCGCGCCAGTCGTACGGCCTGCCGCCGGTGTTCCGGCGGGACGTCGATCGCCTGGTCAGCGGCGATCGCGCCGATCGAGTGGCGGCCGGATGTCCGTGTGGGTCCCGAGGCCGAGGGTAGCGAGCCGCCCGCCGACGTGAGTCGGTTTCCGGTGAACTGGCCGGCCGACGAAAAAGCGGCGCCGGGCTGACCGAATGATCAGCCCGGCGCCGGCGTCGAGGATGTCCTCAGTAGAGCAGGTACGGGGCCCGTCGCCGGTTGAAGTCGGCCAGCTCGTCGGCCCAGGCGCCGACCACGTCGTCCACGTCGGCGCCCGCGTCGATCATCGTGCGCAGCCGGGGCGAGCCGGTCAGCTTGTCCACCCAGTACGGCCGGGCGGCGTCCCAGGAATCCTGCCGCCAGGCGAACGCCGGATACTTGTGCGCCTCGACCAGCATGGCCACCGCCGTGCGGATCGGGTCGTACGTCGCCCGGTCGACGACCTTCACCTCGACGCCGGCGCAGAGCTTGTTCAGCAGCGCCGGCTTCTGCCCGGCCGAGGTGGGCGTGAAGTACGCCTCGCGGAACTCGACGCCCGGCAGTTCGCGGGCGTTGAGCCGGTCGGACCAGTGGTAGTCGAAGTCGGCGGCCAGGCCGCCGATCAGCTCGAACGGCCGGCAGGTGCCGCGCCCCTCGGTGATCGAGGCGACGCCCTCGAACAGCCCGGTGCCGGGGTAGACCAGCGCGGTGTCCGGAGTGGGCATGTTCGGGCTGGGCATCACCCAGGGCAGGTCGGTGTCGGCGGCCAGCTTGTCGCGCTTCCAGTGTCGACACCGGACCACGTGCAGGTCCACCTGGCCACCGGCCTCGGCCGGCAGGAACTCGGCGTTGAAGAACCGGGCCAGTTCGCCCACGGTCATGCCGTGCTGCTGCACGATCTCCTTCAGCCCCACGCCGGAGGTGTAGGCGCTGGTCATCATCGGCCCGTACGCCCGGCCGCCGATCGGGTTGGGTCGGTCCAGCACGACGTACCGCTTGCCGGTCCGGGCGGCGGCCATCATGGAGGTGTACATCGTCCAGATGTAGGTGTAGAAGCGGGCACCCACGTCCTGGATGTCGAAGACGACGGTGTCGACGCCGGCCTGGCCGAACATCGTCTGCCACTTGGCCAGCGACGCCCCGTACGCGTCGTAGACGGTGATCCCGGTGCGCGCGTCGACGCCGGTGCCCTCGCTGCCGCCGGCCTGCGCCGAGCCGCGGAACCCGTGCTCGGGGCCGAACGCGGCGGCCAACTGGACCGCGTCGGAGGCGTGCATCAGGTCGACCAGGTGCCGGTAGGCCCCGTCGACACCGGTCGGGTTCGAGATCACGCCGACCCGCTGGCCGGCGAGTTCGGCGAAGCCGGACCGGACGAGCACGTCCAGGCCGGTCTCCACGCGGCGGATGCCGGGCGCTGCGGCGCCCGGTGAGCCGGGGGCCGCCGCCGCGACCGCTCCCGCGGTCACCGCACCCGCACCGGCCAGGAATTTCCTACGCTCCACGGTCGACCTCCCGTTCTGGTTTCGTTGAAACTTAACTACACGTCAATGGCCCGTCAAGGAAGGTTAGCTACAGGATCGGTGGGTGGCCTGCGGGTGCGGCCGGCGTCCCGCGCGAAGTGCCCCATACTGGCCGGGTGTTCACACTCGCCCAGGCCCGGCACCTGGTGGCCACGCTGCGTCCACGCGTCGACGAGCTGATCCGGCTCCGGGCCGACCTGGCCGAACTCCGCGCCGACCTGGCCCAGGACGGCGCCAGCCCGCTCGGCGGGCGGGCCGAGGTCAAGGGGCTGGAGGCGCGGCTGCACGCGGTGCTGGACGAACTGCACCAGCACGACATCCAGGTGAAGGGGATAGCCCCGGTGCTGCTCGACTTCCCCGGCGAGCGGGACGGCCGGCCGCTGCTCTGGTGCTGGCTGGAGGGGGACCCGGAGCTGAACTGGTACCACCGGATGGAGTGCGGCTTCGCCGGCCGCCGCCCGGTCTGACCCGGTCCGCCGGCCCCCTGGGCGGACCCGCTTCGGCCTGGCTCGGCTCTGATCGACCCGGTACTCACCGGCGGCCGGCGTTGACGCGCTCTGTCCTGGTGGGGCATCGTCCGGGTTTGACCGGTGGGGAAGGGCCACTGTGGCCGGTCGGGTGGGTCAGCCGGCGGCGGACCGGGGCAGCCTGTCGCCGGTCGGCTCCGCGACGGCGAAGACCACCAGGTTGTCCCGGTAGTGGCCACGGCGACGGTCGAAGTCGCCACCGCAGGTGACCAGGCGCAGCTCCGGCCGCGGCGTCGGGCCGTACACGGCGGTGGTCGGGAAGCGGTCCTTGCCGGCGCGCAGCGTGCCGGTGACCCGGAACGCCACCACCCGGCCACCGCGCCACACCTGCACCCGGTCACCCGGGCGCAGCTCGCCGAGCCGGGCGAAGACGGCCGGCCCGTCCCGCGAGTCCAGGTGCCCGGCGATCACCGCCGGGCCCGGGTCGCCGGGGGCCGGGCCGCCGCCGTACCAGCCGGCGGTGTCGAAGCCGGCGGGCGCGGCCAGGGCGCCGGTCGCGTCCAGCCCGAGCACGGTGAGCGGGGCGTCGACGCCGATCCGCGGCACCCGGACCCGGCTCGGCGGGCCGGCGGGCGCCGCGTCGGCCGGTGCGCAGTCCGTCGTGCAGCCCGGCCCCGCCGCCGGCACGGGCCAGGTGGCCCCGCCGGCCTGCGCAAACGGGCTGGACCCGCCCGCCGCCGGCAGGTCGGACCAGGCCAGGGCTGCCGGCAGGTCGGACCAGGCCAGGGCTGCGGGTAGGTCGGGTCCGCCCAGGGC
>NZ_QGSW01000274.1:0-15053 GCF_003176715.1 Micromonospora sp. S4605 | reverse complement strand
GCCCGCCCCCGGCGCCCCCGCACGCCACCTCCTCGACCTCACCGCCAACCTGGTCCCGGTCGTGCGACGGCAGCAGCCGATCACCAACCTCATCCTCGTCGGATACGGAGACGCCGACCACCTTGACCCGGCACTGCACACCGTCGCCGAGGCGTTCACCGACAGCGGCATGACCGTCCGGGACCTGCTGCGAGTCACCGGCAGCCGAATCGTCAACCTCACCTGCGACAACCCGGCCTGCTGCCCACCGCAGGGAACCCCGTTCGACCCCACCGCCTCACTCGTGGCCGTGCAGGCAACCGCCGCCGGGCTGGTCGCGCTACCGGACCGGGCAGCCGTGGCCGCCCGGTTCGCGCCCGTCGACGGTGCCGCCCGCGACCGCATGCGCGACGCCACCCGTGCGGCAGCCGACCGCCTGACAACACTGACCGCCGCCGGCGGCACGGGCATCGACGAAGCCGGCGCGCAAGCGGTCCGCGATGCGCTGCGACAGCACGACGGCGGCAACCGTCTCACCAACGACGAGGTGGCCTGGCTCACCCTGCTCCTGACGCGGCCTGCGGTGCGGGACCGTGCCGTAAACCTCACCCAGCCGCACGACGGGCACGTCACCTTCTGGGCCGAGGTCACCCGCCGCGCCGAGAAGTCGCTCGTTCCGGCACCGGCCACCGTGCTCGCCGTCACCGCGTGGCGGTGCGGTGACGGCGCTCTGGCCGCCATGGCAGCAGACCGTGCCCTGCAGGTCGACCCCACCTACCAGCTCGCCGACCTGCTGCGGCAGGCGCTGCACGCCGGACTCCCGCCATCGGTGTTCGAGCACGCATTCACCACTGGCCGAACCAACCCCTGAACCAAGTAGCCGAAACCGCTCAACAACAGGAGGAACAAACACGATGGATTCCACTCGCAGCATGCTGCTCGCCCTCGCGAGACAGGCTGAAGAAGCCCGACTGCGCTGGAACGCCGAACGCGCCGCCGTGCGGGCTCGCGGCGCAACCCTGGCCCGCACCGAGGCGTACGCCTACCACGTCCAGGCCAACCTGTGCCTGATCACCGCCATCGGCGCGGCGAACCTTCCAGCGAACTTCCGCATCTACGACATCACGCTGTCCCGCGACCCCCTCGCCGCAGCCGAGCAACTGCGTCAAGTCGCCGTCGCCTACGACCACAGCGGCCCGATCGAGGCCGCACACGAGGCAGCGCGCCTGGCCTACAAGACGGCACTCGCCGAACCCGTCACCGCACAGGAACAGCAGTACATCGACCTGCTCGCCGGCCTTCCCACCGCCCGCCGCGACAAGATCGTCGAACTGGCCGAGGAACGCGCCCGCCACCTGAAGGCATGAGACCCGTCCGGCGACCCACCGGCCCTCAGTTGCCGCCCGCAAGGTCACCCGATCATGGCGCGACTCTCACCAGGAGGGTTTCGGCCGCACCCCCTGTGAAAGGAACCGATGACCGTCTACACCCTCACCCCCAGACCCGGCTTCGAGCGCTACACCATCCAGGTCGGCTGGAACCCACACCGCACCTACTTCGCGACCGTCGTCGACTTCGCCTGGGACCCCGTCACCCACCACGACAACCCACCCGACACGGTTCGCATCGGCTCGGTCGAGACGATTCTCGACCCCACCGAGGTGCTCCTGGCCGTCGAACCGTACGCCGACATCCCGGCTGACCTGGCCACCACACTGCGCGCCGACCAAGTCGCGCACCCCGTGCGCCGCTAACAGGAACACCCGAGGCCCGAAGTCGCACCGACGCCAAGGGCCGCATCGCACGCGCAGATAGCACCTTCTGGGTCACCGGCCGTCGTCCGGCGCTCCTTTCGAACCCCGCTCGCACTATCCGAGCACACGCAGGGCGCCGCCCCCCAATTCCACCGACACATCACGGCGCAACGGAGCACCCACGGCTCGCTTCCGGTGGGCCACATCACCTGAATCAGCCACGCCGACACGGCGCCTCCGCCACCGAAGTAGCCACGGCCGTGCCGCGAACCAAGCGGCACAAGAAGGAAGAACGGCCCGCCACACGGCGGGCCGTCGTCGCATCCAGGACCCGGGACGCCTCGCCTGCGAAACGTCGCGTCCCGGGTTCTCCACCGAAATGGAGGACCCCAGTGTCCCTACCACTGATCATGATCGCCACCGAGTTGGTGGCGTTCACCCTCGGCGGCCTCACCGTGTGGCCATTCATCCACCAACTCCGCAACCGACTCGACGACGCCATCTGGCAGCTGCAGCACGACCCGGTCACCGGCATGCTCAACCGCGCCGGCCTGCTCGCCGCACACGCCACCCTCACCGGCGCCGACACCGCCGGACCCATCATCGTCGCTCTGATCGACCTCGACGACTTCAAGCCGATCAACGACACCCACGGCCACGACCGAGGCGACGACGTCCTGACCGCGATCGGCGACCGCATCGGCGACATCGCCGCACTACACCGCGGAACCGCCGCGCGGCTCTCCGGCGACGAGTACGCGGCACTGCTACCCGCCCACACCGACGACCTGGCCCGCATCGGCAACACTCTCGTCGCGCTGATCTCCGATCCCGTTGAACTCACCGCGGACGGCGAACCCGTCACGGTCACCGTCACCGCCAGCGTCGGCTTGGCGCTCGCCGAAACCACCGACCCGTTCGAAGAGGTGGCGCTACGCCGCGCCGACATCGCGATGTATCACGCTAAGCACAACGGCCGGAACCGCCACGCCATCTACGAGCCGGGCATGGGTATGCCCGCCGCCGGGCGTCGTCGAGGACGTCGCCTCCGCGACCGCCAGCAGCTCACCGACGAGGTGACGGCATGACGGCCGCTTCCGAGGAGATGGCCTGCCAGATCTGCCTCTCCCCACTGAACACCCTCGGTGCCCCACCCACCTACCTGCACCCGATCCAACTCGCCACAGACGGACACGAACCAGTGCCGGTCCCGGTCAGCCAGCTTGACACCGTGCAGCGAACCTGTGACTTCTGCGGAGACCCGTACCCGACGTGGACGCTCGTCGGTGGCGACGTCGCCGCCGTCGCGATCGGCACCGCCGGGGGACTGGTGCAGAACTTCGGCCACGCATGGGCGGCGTGCGCGACGTGCCAGATGCACATCGACGACGGCAGAAACGACAAGGTCGTCGACCGAGCGGTGCAGGCACTGGGCCGCGGCAACCATCCCGAGGCACGAGAGCGCATCCAGCAACTGCACCTCGCGTTCCTGAACGCCCGAGTCCCGGGACGAACGCTCATCATGACGACCGCCTGGCCCGTCACCGCCATCAGCGCACGAGACCTGCCAAAGGTGCGCGACCGGCTCACCCGCTTCCACCGCGCTGGCGACGACATCCCCCTCGCGTGGGCCTCCACTGACCACCGTCGACAGATCGCCGACGGCCTGGACCGAGCAGCCTTGTACTGGATCGACGGCGACTTCACCGACCTGGCCGAGTACGCCGCCCAGAAGTTCCCCGACGTCACCATCAGCCGTGACCTCATGCCTTCCACAGATGGACTGCTCGTGTGGTCACGGCCGGTAACACGCCGGCAGATCGCCGCCGCATCCTGGACCACCAACACCGACGGCTTGCAACTCATCAACTACCGCACAATCGGCGGGGGACTGGGCGGCAAACCGCTCCAGCGACTACGCGAACAGGTCGGTTGGCTTGCCCCCATGAGTTCCGGCCAGGTCCACGAACAGCACCCGCTGCCCGGCAACCACCCAGCCGCGCCGCTGGTCGCCACATGGCTGCTGATCGCACAGCAAGCCGCCGAAATCACGACAGCACACCCCGACAAAGCCGTACGCAAGACCTACGCCCGCACTAACCGCCCGGCACCAGAGGTCCGGATCGTGCGCATCCGCGCCAACCGCGGCACCACACCGCCCAGTGCCCGATCGGCGCCCGGTGCCCCGGGACGCTCCCAGACCAGCCGGTTCTGGGTGTCTGGCCACTGGCGCAACCAACCATACGGGCCAGGCCGAACGCTACGTCGTCCCGTCTACATCAGCCCCTTCCTCAGGGGTCCAGAGGAGGCGCCGATCAAACTCAGCACCACCGTGCGCATGCTCAGCAGCCACCAGCCGAAGCCTGAGGATCATGACTAGCTTGCGATGATCAGGTCGTGGCAGGGGCTTGGCCCCTGCCACGACTGATAGCAGGAGCCCTTTCGAGTCGGTAGCTGCCAATGATGCCAACATCGGCTGAAGTGGCCTCTTTCTTCACACCGACTTGTTTCATGGGTGGCCGGAGATCCTGGTCTGCAGCCAGGATCTTCATGGCGGTGGTCGGGGTCGCTCGCTTCACACCTGCCGCCCTGCGGGCTGGCTTTTCTTCGGCCTGCGTCCCGGCCGCCGCCGCTGGCGCGGAGTGGCTTGAGAGAGGCCTGTGCTGCTGAAAGTCGGTGTGCCCTCCTCGCCCGTCACCACCACCTGGACGAGGAGAGGATACGGATGACAGGCAAGGTCGTCATCGGCGTCGACCCGCACAAGGCAAGCTGGACCGCTGCAGCGGTGGACAGCTCGCAGCGGGTGCTGGCCGCGGTGCGCGTCGAGGTCAACCGCGACGGCTACCGCCAGCTGCGTCGCTTCGGCAGCCGCTTTCCCCACGCGGTGTGGGCGATCGAGGGCGCCGGCGGGCTCGGCGTGCCGCTGGTGGCGCGGCTGGCGGCTGACGACGTCCGCGCCGTCGATGTGCCCGCCGAGCTCGCCGCCCGGGTGCGGTTGTTGTCCACCGGACACAACCGCAAGACCGACCAGGCCGACGCAGTCTCGGTCGCGGTCGCCGCGTTGACCGCGCGAACCCTGCACAGCGTCGAGACCGACCAGACCACCGCGGTGCTGCGGGCGCTGACCGAACACCGCGAGGACCTGGTACGCAGCCGCACCCAGACCGTGAACCGGTTGCATGTCCTGCTCGCCCAGCCCCTGCCCGCGGGCGCCGCAGCCGATCTCACCGCCGACGCTGCAGCCGCCCTGCTACGAACCGTGCGCCCCCGCCAGCTCCTGGCCCGCACCCACCGCCAGATCGCCGTTGACCTCGTCCCCGAGATCCGACGACTCGACCGCCGCATCAGCGCGGCCGGCGACGCCATCAGCAGCGCAGTCGCCGCGTCCGGCTGCACCCTCACACAGCTCTACGGCGTCGGCGACATCGCCGCCGCCATCGTGTTCGCCCGCACCGGACCGGTCGGCCGGTTCGCCAGCACACTTCGCGTCCTTCAGCGGCGTCGCCCCGATCGAAGTCTCCTCTAGCGACGTGGTGCGCCATCGGCTCTCACGCGCCGGAGACCGGCAACTCAACCGTGCGCTGCACGTCATCGCCATCACCCAAATCCGCGGCAACACCGCAGGAAGGGCTTACTACCAGCGCAAACGACAAGCCGGCAAGAGCCATCGAGAAGCACTGCGCTGCCTGAAACGCCGACTCGCCGACGTCGTTTACCGAACGCTGCTCCGCGACAACGGCAGCTCATGTCGGACTACCCCTTGACACAGAGAGGCGCCGACGTCGTCCGCGCCTACCTGTCCGTCGGCAACGACATGGCCGGGCACGCGTCGGGTGACTGGATGTGCCGCAACATCTGGGTTTGGGCGAGAGATGAGCTTTCCTGCGCAGAAGCGCTAGTCGTTCACTCGGCTGACAAAGCCGTGCTCCACCTCGGAACGATTGATGGTGGCCGCTAAGCCAGTTCCGAAAGTCCTCCGCTTTCGAACGCCTTCGTCGGTAGATCGAGTCGGGGCCATGGCCAGGTCGCCTGCTGCCCCGGTGGCCCCGTCAACCCATGCACGCCTCAGAGAGGACGTGACTCACGTCCACCGAGTGGCTCTGGCCGGAGTTCCTGCACGGGCTGTTGCAGCGGATTCTACGGCTTGGGACAGTTCGCGTAGCTGTGCTGCCAGGTCAGCGACTTCGCCCGGAGTTCCGGGTGCCGCCACTTCCTCACTCAGAGCGGCGAGGTATTCCTGGTGGAGCAGGTGTACTTGATCACCGGAGAGTCCCCATGTCTGGGCTACTTCGATGAGGGATGCCACCTCGGCATGGCTGAGGACATGGTCGACAAGGGCACGATCGAGCACGTCGAGGTAGGCGTCGGCGCGGGAGTCGCCGGTGGTTGCGGCGTGTACGCGGGCGGCTACACCGGCGAGACTCAGGCGGAGGTCGGGCTTGCGCGTAGCGTTGCCGACGCCAGCCAGCGGGCGCGCCAGGGTGGCGGCGTACCCGGTCGGCGCTGTCCAAGTGAGAGGGAGTTCGAGGGGGTGGCAGCCGAGTTCGGCTAGGTCGGTGACGCCGGCTTGCCGGGCGCGGTCCAGGTATTGGTTGAGTAGCTGTGCGGTGGCCATTGCGTCGCCGAGCGCGGAGTGCGCTGCTTGTAGGGGGATGCCTTCGGCAAGGCAGGAGTCTGCGAGTCGGCGGGTTGCGCCGCGGCCGAACCGGTGGGACATGCTGAGGGTGCAGAGTGCGGGCCATGCCGGTGCGGGGTAGCCGAGGTGGTGGTACTCGGCGTCGAGGAAGCTGAGGTCGTAGCGTGCGTTGTGTGCAACGACGATGGCGCCGCGCAGGAGGCTGGCGAGTTCGCCGGCGATGTCACTGAAGCGCGGAGCGAGGGCGAGGTCTGCGGCGGTGAGGCCGTGTACGCGGGTGGGTCCTGGGTCTCGGTCGGGGTTGATGAGGGTGGTCCATCGGTGTTCGATCTGCCCTGCGGGAGACAGACGTACGACCGCGACTTCGATGATCCGGTCGCCTCGGTGTGGGGCGAAGCCGGTGGTTTCCAGGTCGACGACAGCGAAGGAGGTCTGCCCGAGCAGAGCCAGTGGCCCCATAACAGGCTGCGTCGCTGATTGGTCAGGTGCGGGGCGGGGTGCAGGCGGTGTGTAGCTGCGATCGTGGTTCCCGGTCCCGCCAGCGAGCATAGAAGCTTGACCGGGGCGAGGCATTGCGGCCATCGACCGCAGCGTGTGCCACGTTGCTGGCACGTCGAGGGCCCGTGCCGCGTAGGCGGCGGTGAGCAGCTCGTCCGTGAGGTACTGGTCGTATTTGTCTGCCGCCTTGTTCGGCACCGCTGCGGCGAGTACCAGGGGGTCGGGTGGTGACTCATCGGCGAGGCGCCTGATGACTTCCCAGAGGCCGGCAGGGTCGGTGCCGCGGATGGTCAGTGCGACACCGTCATGGCCCACCTCCAGTCCTTCTCGCGTGAGGGCCACGGCGAGAGTGTTTATGATTCTGTCCCCTCGCCACGGAAACAGGAGGGTGTCGTTGCCCCAGCCGAGGATCGCGTGGCTGTCCAGTGCGTATCTGTTGAAGGCTGCACGTCCTTCTTCGAGGAGTGCTTGTGCCTGGCGGTCGAGGTAGCGCGGCATCTCGGTCGTCGTGTAGATCGTGCGCATGCGCTGTCGGACAGCGTCGGCGACTTCGCCGCCACTTCCTGAGAAGCTCGGGGGGCGGCCACCACCGGATCTGACCAGGTCGATGACTTTCTGCCGGGTGTCAATCGCGACGATCTTCCAGCGTCGGCCGCTGAAGATCAGCAGCATTCCTGGGGTGATCGGGTTGTCGACAGGCAGCGATCCGATGGTGCGGCCGTCCGCCACGAGGCGGAACTCCTCCGGGGTCGTGAAGGCTGTGTAGAAGCTGTAGTGGTTGACGAGGCGGTCGCCGACGCCGCCGGGCAGCAAAAGTCCTTGCGAGTCTTGTGTGAGCAGGTCCTGCTTGCCCATACAGCGCAGGAGAGCGATGAAGGTGCTCTTGTCGACGCGTGCGAACGGGCCGTATCCGCACAATGCGTCGTGGAGCTGCTGAGGGTGTGCGCCGCCGCGTTGGGCGATGACGGACAGGATCTGTTGGGTGAGGGTCGACAGGTGCATGCTCGCGGTGTCCGGTGGCTCGTACCACTTGGCGAGCAGTAGGTCGACCATTGCGACGCTTTGGACGAGCTGGCTGCGCAGCGTGTCGGCGGGGGGTGTGCGGTCGGTGAGTTCGGGTTCCGAGACGTACATCCGCAGCACGGCGGGCTGGTCGGCTCGGCGTCCGGAGCGGCCGAGTCGCTGCCGCATTCCAGCGACGCTGGCTGGTGCTCCGATCTGGGCTACCGAGTCCACGGAGCCGATGTCGATTCCCATTTCCAGGGTTGACGTGCAGATCGCGGTGACCGGCGTGGTGCGGTCTTTGAGTCGTGCTTCGACGTGCTCGCGGATTTCTTTCGAGAGGTTGCCGTGGTGCGGGAGGAACTCGCTGGGGACGTTGTTGTTCTTGCAGCGCCGGTCGAGCATGTCGGTGTAGAGCTCGACGGCGCTGCGGGAGTTGGCGAAGACGAGGTTGTCGCTTCCCCGCAGGGTACGGAAGAGGTGGTCGGCGATCCCAGCCTTGTCCCACGATTCTTCCTCGTCGTCGGAGTCAGAGGTGGTGCCGGAGTGAGGCGTGGTGGGCGCCTGACCGGGGGGACGGGGGGCTGCGGCGACGTAGCCGCGAAGCTGAAGCCGTATCTCTCGAGCATCATCGTCGGACGCGATCACGGTGACGGCGTCGCCGTGGCTTGGTCGGAGGAATTCTGCCGCTGCGGTGAAGTCGCCGAGGGTGGCCGACAGGGCGATCCGCGGGATTCTGCGCCGCAGGACAAGGTCTACCCGATGCAGCAGTGATTGCAGTTGGGCGCCGCGTTCGGTGCCGATGAACGCGTGCAGCTCGTCGATGACGACGTGGCTGATGTCGCCGAGGATGCGCGCGACCTTGTCCCCGTGGTTGACGAACAGTGACTCCAGCGATTCGGGTGTGATCAGCAGAATTCCGTCCGGCTCGCGCAGAACACGCGACTTGCGCGATCCCGCCACGTCGCCATGCCACCGGTGGACCGGAACGTCGAACCGTTCGCACAGGTGGGCGAGCCGCTCGTACTGGTCGTTGATCAGCGCCTTGAGCGGCCCGACGTAGAGCGCGCAGACTCCGGCGACGTCGTCGCTCGCTTCCCGTCGAGCTGCGGTGGCTGAGCAGATTGGCAGCCAGGCTGCTTCAGTCTTCCCGCTGGCGGTCGCGGCAGCGATGATGACGTCGGTGTCACCCGCGAGGATCGGGCGAGCGGCGCGTTCCTGCGCGTCCCGCAGTTGGTCCCAGCCTTGATCGTGGATCCACCGCTGCACTTTGGGGTGCAGGAGGTGGTATGCCGACGATGGGACGGCAGCGCGTGAGGGCTCGGCTGTTGTCGTGGGCTGCCGTTGGGGGTCAGAGGCGGAAGGAAGCAAGTTCGTCGTCATCGGGAGGCAGTTGGCTGGCGGCCACCGTTACGGCCGACGCGTGGGAGAAGCCGTGGCCTCCGGTGGAGGCGGACTCTCCTCGGCGTTCGTCGGTAGGCCGGCCAGTCGGGTCGCTGGCGTCGTCGAGGGGTTCCAGGTCCGGGTCCGTCTCGGCGGCGATGTGGATCGCGCCGATGAGGGAACGCCAGTCCTGTTCGGGGTTCTGTTCGAGGATCGCGAGCAGATCCAGAAAGCCCTTGATGGTGTTACGCGGTGTGCGGAAGTAGGCGTCCCCGATGCGGGACGCGCAGTGGTTCATGTAGGCGTGTAGGGCTTCGTCGGGCAGGAGGTAGGCCGCCGGGTCGCCGGCGGCGTAGACGTGGCGCAGCTTGGCCAGCAGGACGTAGAAGTCCTCAGGTGACAGGTTGGCCAGGCGCAGAACGGGGCCGGAGTAGTCGACGAGCCCGGCGGTGGCGTAGGTGTTCTCGGCCAGGCGGGACTGCAGGGCGGCGTAGGAGTAGAGGCCGCGACGGGTGTCGAGCAGGAAGTCGGGTGTTCCGCCGAAGAGAAAACCGAGGCCTGACGCGGTTCCTTGCAGGCTGTCGTTCAGGATGCGCAGGATCTGCTCATAGTTGGCGTTGCGGGCTTGGGAGTTTGCCAGCTTGTACAGGTTGACCATCTCGTCGAGGCAGACGAGCAGACCGTCGTAGCCGGCCAGGCGGACGAACCGGGACATCAACTTGAGGTGGTCGTAGAAGGACGCGTCGTCGACGATGGTGCGCACGCCGAGGGCGTTGCGGGCGTCGGTTCGGGTGGAGAACTCACCGCGCAGCCACCTGACGGCGTCGATCTTGAGTTGCTCGTTGCCGGTGTCGTGGCCCTGCCAGTACTTGGCGATGACGTCGGCGAAGTCGTAGCCGCCCGTCAACTCGCTGAGCGCGTCAAGGCGGACGCGGATGATCACCTGCGGGTTCTGGCCGGTGTCGCGTGCCTCGGTCAGCGCTTGGGTCACGAACCGTTCGACGACGCTGGCCAGCGCGCCGCCGTCGGGCTTGGCGCGGGTGGCCATGTTGCGCATCAGTTCGGCGTACAGGCTGCGTGCTTGCCCGCCGGTGGCATGCAGCCGGCGGTCGGGTGACAGGTCCGCGTGGACGGTGACCAGACGCTTCTCCAGCGCGATGGAGCGGATCAAATGTAGGAAGAACGTCTTGCCCGAGCCGTACTCACCGATGACGAAACGGCTGCCGGCCCCTCCGTCGGCAATGCGGGTGATGTCGGCGACAAGTGCCTGCACCTCCGCAGCCCGACCCACCTGGACGTGCTGTTGCCCGGCGCGCGGCACCACTCCGGCGCGTAGCGACTGGAGAATCGCGTCGCGCTCGCGGGGCCTGATGCGGGTGCTCTGTCCGGTGGGGGTGGTAACGCTCATCGCAGTAGCTCCTGAAGCGCGTAGTCGTTGATCACGATGTCGTCGTCGCCCTCGGCGACAGGTTCCCCTGCAGTGTCCATGGCGACCTCGTTGAGCAGGTCCAACGCTCCAGCCGGCATCACGCCGTGCCGCTCGGCGAGGTCCTCATACGCCGCGCGGGTCCACCTCGGCTGAGCGGCCAGGGACCGCAGGAGTTCGCTGTGGACCGCGTCCAAGCCGGGAATGAGGGCCTGCGTGGTGGGCTGAGCTGTTGGTTCGCCGTGGCGGGCAGCGGGCCTTGGCTGGGGCGCGGGGGCTTCCTCGTCGGTGAAGATGGTCGACAGCAGCGCCGAGACGGCCGCCGTCTCGGCCAGCTTCGCGGCGATGACGTCTTCGTCGAGGACGACACCGGAAGCCCCTGGCGGAACTCGTTGACCGTTGCCCTGGGTAGGTGACCCGTGGGCCGCCGGTGCGGGCGGCAGCGTGTATCCCGCCGGGGCGGGCCCCGCGGAGCGCACGACGACGGGCCCTGCGGCTGGGGGTGGGGTCGCCGCGGGAGCGGCGGGACCGGTGACCTGTTGGTGAAGGCGGCCGTAGATGAGGTTCGGGTCAAGGCCGAGGAGCTTGTAGATCTTCGTGAGGCTCGTGACCTCCTCCGGCGAGATGACTCCGTCGGCGGCGGCAACCGTGATCAAAAAGTCGCCGATGGTCTCACGTTGGTCGGCCCGGAGCAGATCGAGGCGTTTCTTCAGCCCGGTGAGCTTGACGCCGGTGACGGCAAGCCACCGTAGGTGCGCCTGCAGGCGGGTTCTCTCGGGGGCTGTCAGATGCAGCGCGGCTTGGAGGTGGGCTGTCAGGTGATGCTGCTCGTGGTCGCTGATGGTGCCGTCCGAAGCGCTGACCGCGACCGCGAGGTGCAGCAGGGTGGCTGCGGCGGTGTAGGCGGGTGTTGCGGTATGCGGGGCGTCGGCGGTGGTGCGGAACAGGACGGCAGGACCGGCAGACAGTGGTGATCCGCCGAGTCGGACGTCCGGCTCCATACCGATGCGGATACGCCCGAGGAGTTGGGCGAGGGATACCGCCTCAGCCTTGGTCATCTTCTCTGGCTGGCCAGTTGGCCAGAAGGCGATGAGTTCTGCCGCGTCGACGACCACGTTGGTCTCATTTGCCAGGCGAGCGTCGCACCAGGCGCGTAGGGCGCCGATCTGCCCTGCCTGCTGGTCGAGCAGTTCGGGAGGCAGCAGTGCGGCTGCGGCGAGGGATCCCCGGCCGTCCGGGTTGCGGCCAAGCCATCGGCTATAGGCGTCGAGGTCTTCGGTGACGGCATCGACGAGTTCGGTCAGCTTGCGTGCCGGTCCAGCGAGCTCGACGACGTCGGGCAGATCGAGCCGCACGCTGGCGCTGGCGATACCCCCACTGGCCGCCCGGTAGGTCACCCCGATTCGTGCCTTGCCCGGCCTGACAAGGAAGCCGTCCTTGAACCGCTCCGCGTACCGTCTGATGAACAGATGGTCGAACTCGTTAGGGCACCGGGTCTGCGGCGTGCGCGGGTACAGCGACGGCAGATACCACGCCCAGGCGCGGGCCCACGCAGCTGGTACGGGAGTGCCGCTGGCGGCGAATTCACCCAACGCCAGTCGTAGCTGCATCGGGATGGGCCACCGGTCAGGCGCAAGCTCCGGTGGTTGTCCTTCGCTGGCGTCGGACTCAGCCGCGCGGATCAACTCGAGAACCTCGAGAAAACTGCTGGCGTAGGAGCGGAACGAGTTGTTGGCACCGTAGATGGCAAGGAGTCGGCGGACCTCGGCGGCGATCGCCGGTATTTCCTGCCGTAGTGCCCGGTCGTTCGGCATGTCGACCAGAACACGTCGCTCAAGGCCGTAGAAGAAGAGGAAGACGTAGCCGATGGGCGCGGCGCCGTGGCGGCGGCCATCGGCCAGCCACGTCAGGTAGGCGGCCCTGCTGCTTGCAGGGAGTGTGCCGTACGACGGCCAATAGTCCAGCCCGCTCCCGTCCCAGTCGGGTCGGTTCCTGTCGATCCGAAGCGTCGGGTCGATGAGCGCAGGCTCGGTCCGGCCATTGGGAGCGGTCAGATGCCTGCCGACATAGATCAGACCTCCCGGGATCGGATACCCGGCGACGGTCGTCGGCTGCCCGGCTGGAATCCAGATGGTCGGCTGGCTCGCGGCCGGGACCTGCGGAGCTACCTGTCTGGGTGCCGTCGAGTGGGGCCGCGCGGGCGCAGGCTGACCCGCAACCACGCCACCGGCTGGGCCTGGTCCCTGATGTTGCGGCGCACTACGTCGGAACCTGTCGAAGAAACCCACAACCCCCACACCCCCATGACCAGCGACGCTTGTCGCCATGCCAGTCACGTGCCCACCGCCTGCTCCTGGACCCGCCAGCCCTCGTGCCTGTCCACCACGTCTTGGGTGCGAGCGAATGGAGCGGACCAAAGCCTAGGTGGTGACACATCGTGGCGAGGACCGTACTTTCGGCCGGAAAGCGACACCGATGGATCAGCGGTCGTGGTGCTGATGTCCGCCGAGGGGACACCGCAACGCTGACCGTCGCCCCGTCGATGACCGCATGGGCGGTCGAGGGCCGGCAGGGTGGATATCCTGAACTAGATCATCCCCGGCGACCACGGCCGTAGGCATTCAAAACGGGTTCACCCGCATCCCGTCGGTGACGCTATGTCTTGACGCGATCAACTTAGTGTATTTACGGTGCCGTGATGAACGTCCCACTGTCACCCTCCGCGTCCTTCTGGCATCCTAGGGTGAGGGAGATGTCGGACCCTGTGCCTACCATCGGACACTCCGTCCCCGCCTGGAAGGCCGACCGCCATGTTTCACCGACGACGAGCATCCACCCAGCCAGCTGTCGAGGTCACCGAACTGACCGACGAGGAATGGCGCCTTGCGGGCAAGCGCGGGCTAGCGCGACTCGGGCTGACCTTCGATCAACTCGCCGAGCAGGCCCGCAAGCGACGCTTCCAGGACGTCGAGGCGCTCAAGCTATGGCAGGTGCTCGGCGGTGAGCGCCCCTAACCTTGGGGAATTGGCGCGCACGTTCGCCGCCGAACTACAGGACATGCTCAACCGGACCGTCTGCGACTACGCCCAGGTCGCCGCCGTCGTCAATAAGCGCGGCAGTGGAATGGCCCACCTGGGCACCCGACTTGACCGGCAGGACTTCAGCACCGGCAAGGTCCAGATGAACAGCTCTGCCCGCACCAGGATCTGGCTCGACATCAGCTCCGTCCTCTACCAGAACGACGAGGGCTACCTGACCATGAAGAGCTCTTTCTGCGGGATTTACCTGGGCAACGAGGGCCAACCCGAACTGCTGCTGCACTACGACTACGAGCGTGACAAGGACACCTACACCGAAGCCCACGTCCAAGTCGCAGGTCGCCACGCGCCGCTGGAAGCTCTGCTCGCCGAACTGGGCCGCCCCGATGACCGCATGAAGGACCTCCACCTGCCCGTTGGTGGCCGCCGGCTCAGGCCCTCTCTGGAGGACTTGCTCGAGAGCCTGATCGCCGAAAGGATCCTCGACCCCAAGCCGGGCTGGAAAGCAGTCCTGGACGCCACCCGACGGGCGTACCGGAAGCGCCAGATAGCTGCGGTCGTCCGGTCGAACCAAGGCACAGCGATCAAGACGTTAGAGCAACTCGGGTACGAGGTGCGTAAGCGCGATGAGGGGCTATTTGCAGGATTGCGCCGCCGTGCTCGCGAGGTCGGTGAACACCGGCACTGATCCACGGTTGGGCACTTTCGACGGCTCCGTTTCCACAGTGACAACACGCACTGCTCACATAATCGTCATTCCGCTGCACGTCGTGCCGCTGGTCCGGCTGCACCCTGGAGCAGTACGCGGGCACGGATCGGCTGTTCGTGAGCCGCGATGGTGTCAACGACGGCTGAAAGCGGACCCCTGGCGACGGCCGAAAACGAACCCCCTTCGCTGGTTGATCTTTGTTAGTCGTTGGTCTTGGTGGCGGGGCTGAGCACCGGCTAGGGCCGCTCTGGCAGGAGTAAGCCCACGCCAGCAAGGAGAGCCAGGATCGCTACGGCAATGAAAACGGTTTGACCTGGAGAAGGCATTGAGATGAGCGCGGCCTGGTGGGCTAAGAGGGCAACGGCAAACGACGCGATACCGCTACCGGCGCGGGCAGCCCGGGTTCGCTCGCTTGGCGCAGGCTGCCCCGGGCGGGGCCAGAGCCTGGGAAACCGCCGTGTCACAGCTACACGTAGACCGAGTAAAAGCAGTAGCGCGCTGACCTGCGTTCCGCAGCTCAGCGTCGATATAGTCGGCGTTGCGGCGTGAAGGCGCAGGTCAAGGCGTTGCGGCCTGGTGGAAACCGCGAAATCGCCTAGTGACACGCCTGCCTGTGTATAACTGTTAT
>NZ_QGSW01000039.1:0-15145 GCF_003176715.1 Micromonospora sp. S4605 | reverse complement strand
GAGCCTGGGGCGGGCCGGTCCATCAGCCGCCAGGTCCGCCTGCGGACCAGCGGGTCGAGGGTGACCAGCAGGTACGCCGTGCCCACGACGAGGATGCCGCCGGTGGCGCCGAGCGTTGCCGCGAGCACGCCGCCGACGAGCCCGCCGAGCGGGATACCGGCCCAGGCCAGGCCGCCGACCGCGCCGAGGACACGCGCCCGCAGGCCGGCCGGGATGCGTTCGAACTCCGCGGCGGACAGCAGTGGGTTGATGGCCCCGATCAGCACCCCGCCGACCAGTGCGACGCCCGCGATGACGGGCAGCCCGACCGGCAGCGCCAGCACGAAGATCCGCGGGACGGCACCGAACAGGAAGGCCAGGGCGTACGTGCGCCATCGCGGCAGTCGCGCGCCGTACACCGACACGAGCAGCGACCCGACGAAGGCGCCGGCGCTCAGGGAGCCGAACACCAGCCCGACGGGTGCGGCGTCGTTGAAACGCTCGGCCGCCCACACCGGGACCAGCACCGCCGTCATCGCCTGGTCGAGCAGGTTCGTCAGCAGCACCATCGCGACGATCGCCCGGAGCAGCGGATCACGCCGGACGAAGCGCAGCCCGGCCCCGAGATCGGCGAGGTAGCCGCGGACTCCGGTGCGGTGGCCCGCCTCGGCCGGGTCGGGTTCGGCCCGCCGAACCCGGACCAGGGTCGCCACCAGCGCGGCGGCGAGCAGGAAGCTGGCCGCGTCCAGCGCGATGACGGCGGGAGCGCCGACCAGAGCGATCAGCACCGCGCCCAGCGGCGCCCCGATCAGCGACCCGAGGCGGTGCACGCTGTCGGCCAGCCCGGCGGCACGCTCGTTACTCCAGCCGGCGGTGGCCGCGACGTCGGGCACCATCGCGTACTTCGCGTTGTCCGACGGCCCGCGGAACAGCCCGACCAAGCCGACCAGCACCAGCAGGACCGGATAGCCGAGCAGGCCGGCGGCGTACAGCAGCGGCACCACGCCGAGCACGAGCCCGGCGATCAGGTCACCACCGATGCTGGCCGCCCGTGGCCCGATCCGGTCGACCAGTGGCCCGCCGAGGATGCGCGCCGCGACCAGGGCGCCCATCTCCACGAACGCGGTGACGCCGGTCAGCAGGGCGTCGCCGGTGGTCTGCAGCACGAACCAGGGCACCGCCACGACGGACATCCGGGTGCCGGTGACCGAGACCGCCTGGGCGACGAGCAAGCCGTACGCGGACCGCTGACTCATGCTCCGCCCCCGTCCACACCGGAGGGCTCATCGGCCGCGCCATCGGCGGATTCATCGGCAGCGGTGCCGTCTCCGGACGCGGCTCGCGCCGCCAACAGCGCGTCCAGCTGACCGCGCCGCGGGAAGATCTGGAACTGCGTGCTCATCGCGACGCGTTCCGATCCGTCACCGGCCCGGTCCGCCGCCCGGTCCCGATACCGCACCAGCAGGGCCATCATGTCGTCGGCGAGTTGCTGCGCCTCGGCGGCGCTCAGGCTGACCGTGAGGTCGCTCATGCTGGCCGCCCGCACCCACTCCTGCGGCCAGTCGGCCAGCTCGGTGATGGACCGCTCGACGTTCTCCGCGTACATCCGCGCGACCGTGCGCAGGTACGCCTCGCCGAGTTCACGCTCCGGGGCGTCCCGGTCGGGAGTGTCGAACCAGGTCGAGCGATGCACGGCGCGCCAGAAGCGCTCCCGGCCGCGGCCCAGCTCGGGCGCGTCGGCCACGAAGCCGTGCGCGGCCAGTGTGCGGAGGTGGTAGCTGGTCGCCGCGCTGGACTCGCCGAATCGGGCGGCCAACTGGGTGGCGGTCTGCGGTCCGTCGTGGCGCAGTGAGCCGAGCAGGCGCAGGCGCAGTGGATGCGCTACGCCGCGTAGCGTCCGCGCGTCGAGAACTATGTCCTGTGTGGAGTCGTACCCAGGCTTGTGCGGATCCTCCGTCATGATGCAAAGATAGCTTTGCAAAGGAGTCTTTGCAACGGGTTGTTGGCATGGTCGGCGTCGTGACCGCTCGGAGTCTGACTGAATCCGCTGTCGGCTCGCGGGTGGCCGGTTGACGGCTCGGCGTTTCCGCCCTGCTCCTGTGGCGGCTCGCGGAGCACCGGATCAGCCTGGGCTCGGCCGAACGCAACGAGAAAGGCCCCGGAGCGCTTTCCGCAGCTCACGGGGCCTACTCAGCACCTGGTGGCGGGTAGAGGATTCGAACCTCTGTAGCTTTCGCGACGGATTTACAGTCCGCTCCCATTGGCCGCTCGGGCAACCCGCCAGGGCACCCCACCGCGTCGCGACGCGGCAGCGAGAGCAAGGATAGCGGCTCCCCCCGGCGCAGGCGCAAGCGGGTACCGTCAGGGGGTCGTACCGCTGGTCAGCGGGGGACACAGGACCACAAATCGCCGGACAGCAGGAGCATGAGCATGGCAGCGAACCCGTCGTTCGACATCGTGAGCAAGGTCGACCGGCAGGAGGTCGACAACGCCCTCCGCCAGACCGAGAAGGAGCTCGCGACGCGGTTCGACTTCCGGGGCACCGGCGCCGAGGTCTCCTGGTCGGGCGAGGAGGCGATCAGCCTCCAGGCCGAGACCGAGGAGCGGGTGCGGGCCGCGCTGGAGGTCTTCAAGGAGAAGCTGGTCAAGCGGAACATCTCGCTCAAGTCGCTGGACGCCGGCGACCCGCGGCCCTCGGGCAAGGTGTTCAAGATCGACTGCAAGGTCATCCAGGGCATCGACTCGGACAAGGCCAAGGCGATCAGCAAGAAGATCCGCGACGAGGGCCCGAAGGGCGTCCAGGCTCAGATCCAGGGCGACCAGCTGCGGGTGACCGGCAAGAAGAAGGACGACCTCCAGGCCGTCATCGCCCTGCTCAAGGGCGAGGACTTCGGCGTCGCCCTGCAGTTCACCAACTATCGGTGAGCCTCGGCCGCCCCGCCGGTCGCTGGCGCGATCACGCCTCCTGACCTGCGCCGCCGTCGTCGCCCAGGGCCGTCGTTCGTCACCAACTGGTGACGGGCGGCGGCCCGGTGACGGCCCGGCTCAGGGGTTCAGCAGCACCTTGATGGCCCGACGCTCGTCCATCGCGCGGTAGCCCTCGGCGGCCTGCTCGAGGGGCAGGGCGAGGTCGAAGACCCGGCCCGGGTCGATCTCACGCTTGCAGATCAGGTCGATCAGCTCCGGCAGGAAACGACGCACCGGGGCCGGGCCGCCGTGCAGGTGCACGTGCGAGAAGAACAGCTCGTCGCCGGGCAGTTCGACGCCGTGCGCCACCCCGACGTAGCCGACGTGGCCGCCGGCGCGGGTGGAGCGGATGGCCTGCATCATCGACTCCTGGGTGCCGACCGCCTCGATGACCGAGTGCGCGCCGAGGCCGTCGGTGAGGTCCTTGATCCGCGCCACGCCCTCGTCACCGCGCTCGGTGACGATGTGGGTGGCACCGTAGTGGGCCGCCAACTTCTGGCGGGGCTCGTGCCGGCTGACGGCGATGATGCGTTCCGCGCCGAAGTGCCGGGCCGCCAGCACGGCGAGCAGACCCACCGCACCGTCACCGACGACCGCGACGGTCTTGCCCGGGCCCACCTGGGCGGCCACCGCGCCGAACCACCCGGTGCCGAGCACGTCGGAGGCGGCGAGCAGATCCGGGACCAGGTCGTCCGGGGGCAGCTCGGGCGTGGCGACCAGGGTGCCGTCGGCCAGCGGGACGCGCAGGTACTCCGCCTGGGCGCCGAGGCCGCCAACCGGCTCCCGTTGGACGCACGAGGACTGGTAGCCCGCGCGGCAGATGGGGCAGGTGTTGTCGGAGGCGAAGAAGGAACCCACCACGAACTGGCCGGGCTTGACGTTCCTGACCTCGCTGCCCACCTCCTGGACGACCCCGACGTACTCGTGGCCCATCGGGGACGGCCCGCTGACCGCTTCGATGCCGCGATACGGCCACAGGTCGGAACCGCAGACGCAGGTGGCGGAGAGGCGGATGACCGCGTCGGTCGGGAGGACGATCCGGGCATCCGCCCGCTCCTCCACCCGGACGTCGCCGGGGCCGTGCAGGACCGCACCACGCATGAGGCTGTTCCCTTCGGATCCAGGATTTCGGGCCGCGCACGCCCGCTGCCCGCCGACCGGACGGCCGGGGTCAGGTGGCGAAGACCAGCAGCAGGATCACGGTCAGGATCGCGCTGATCAGCAGCGAGCCGAGGCAGCCGACCCGGTTCGAGAAGAAGACGAACATGGCCGTCACCTACCCGCTCCGGGTCGCCCCCAGACCTCCCGGTCAGGCCGGGACGGGCTCGTCGACGCGTACCGTCGCCGCCTCCGCGCGGGCGATGGGGCCGGCGGGCAGCGCGGCGACCGCGGCCCCGAGGGCGACCGCAGCCCCGGCGAAGAGGAACGCCCAGGGCACCCCACCGGCGTGGTCGACGATCAGCCCGGCGACCGCGCCGCCGGCGGCGCTCGCCCCGACCGACATGGTGACCACCCAGGTGTACGCCTCGTTCAGCATGCTGACCGGCGAGATCCGGCCGACCAGGGTGTTCTCCAGGGTGAGCGCGGGCGCGATGGTGGCGCCGCCGATCACCAGCGCGGTGCCCAGCGCGGCCGGGGTGGGCATCAGCGCGAACACGGCGAAGCTGGCCGCCACCGCGCCGAGCAGCCAGGCGAACTGCCGGGTCATGTTGGGCGACGGCCGGCGGACGCCGAACCAGAAGCCGCCGGCGGCGCTGCCGATCCCCCAGACGGCGAGCAGCACGCCGGCGAGGCTGTCCGGGTCGTCGGCGGTGTAGTCGGTGGCGAACGCCGGCACGATCACACCGGCCGCGCCGAAGGCGATGCCCAGGCTGGCCACGCAGAGCAGCAGCGCCGGGAAGCCGGCGACCCGCAGCGGACCCAGCCCGCGGGCCCGGTGCTCGTGCGGGTGCGGGCGCCAGCCGCGCATCACCCGGCCGAGCGCCACCGCGGTGGTGCCGACGAGGGTCACCACTGCCGAGCCGACCAGCGCGGCCCGGGCGTCGGCGACCAGCACGAACCCGGCCACCAGCAGCGGACCGAGCACGAAGACGATCTCGAACAGGGTGGTCTCCGCGGCCAGCGCGGTGTTGCGCAGGTGGTGCCGGCCGGTAGCGGGAGCGGTCAGGTCGTTCCAGGCACCCCGGATCGCGGCGGTCAGCGGCGGGTAGGTGGCCCCGGCCACCCCGGCGGCCACGAAGATCAGCGCCAGGTTGCCGCCGGCGGGGCGGGCCGCGCCGAGCAGGCCGAGCAGGGCGAGCGGGTGGGCGACCGCGGTGCCGAGCAGCACCGGAGTGGGGCCGACCCGGTCGGCGATCCGCCCGGCGACCGGGCTGAGCGCGGCGCCGGAGAGGGCGTAGATGCCGCCGGCGACCGCGGCGAGCGAGTATCCCCCGGTCACCTGCTCGACCACGAGCAGCAGCGCCAGCGGCGTCATGCCGATCCCGAGCCGGCCGACGATGCCGGTGACCAGCAGCATCGGCGCTCCGGGGACCCGCCAGACGCCCAGGTACTGGCGCAGTGCGGCCACGATCGACCTCCAGGACGGATGTAATGAGTGGAAGACGTTTTGACCCTAACGCTCGGTCGCCCGGCGGAGAAACGGTTTGTGCCCGTACACACGGCTCCGCCCGCACCCGGGAGTCCGGGTACGGGCGGAGCCGGCGATGCTCAGGTCAGCGCTCGAACTGGACCGGGCCGGCGCTGGCGGCCATCCGCTCCAGCCGGGCGACCCGCTCCTCCATCCGCGGGTGGGTGGAGAAGAGCGCCGCCACGCCGCCACCCCGGAACGGGTTGTCGATCATCAGGTGTGCGGTGCTGGTGAGCTGCCCCTGAGCCGGCAGCGGCCGGCGCTGGGTGCCCATGTGGATCTTCCGCAGCGCGCTCGCCAGGGCCAGCGGGTCCCGGGTCAGCTGGGCGCCGGAGGCGTCCGCCTGGAACTCCCGGCTCCGGCTGATGGCCAGCTGGATGACCGTCGCGGCGATCGGCCCCAGGATGATGGTGAGCAGCAGCACGGCCGGGTTCGGCGAGTCCTCGTCGTCCCCGCCGCCGAGCGGGATGAACCAGGCGAGGTTCGCCAGCGTGGTGATGATGCCGGCCAGGCCGGCGGCCACGCTGGAGATGAGGATGTCCCGGTTGTAGACGTGCGACAGCTCGTGGCCGATCACGCCGCGCAGCTCGCGGTAGTCGAGGATCTCGGTGATCCCCTGGGTGACGCAGACCGCCGCGTTCTGCGGGTTACGCCCGGTGGCGAACGCGTTCGGCTGCGACGTCGGGCTCACGTAGAGCCGCGGCATCGGCTGCCGGGCCTCGGTGGCCAGCTCACGGACCATCCGGTACAGCTCGGGGAACTGCGCCTCGCTGACCGGTTGCGCCCGCATCGAGCGCAGTGCCAGCTTGTCGGAGTAGAAGTAGGTGAAGCCGTTCATCAGCAGGGACACGACGACGGCGATGACGAGTCCACCACTGCCGCCGAACCAGTAGCCCACCGCCAGGATCAGCGAGGTGAGCAGGCCGAGCAGCGCGGCGGTCTTCAGACGGTTGTGATGCACGTTCGCTCCTTCGGTGCACGGATCGCGAGGATCCGCTGACCGGTTCAACAACCCGGTACCCGTCAACCATCCGTCGTATGGCTGTGAGTTGCCTGGGAGCGCGACCACGCACCCGGCTCAGCGGGCGGCGAGCTCGAGCACGAGCTGCGGAGCGAAGCCGATGACCAGGGCGACCGCGGTGGCCAGCGCCAGCACCACGACGACCGCGCCGGCCGGCACGGCGGCGGCCGGCGGGCCGGCCGAGGCCGGGGTGGTCGGGGCCGGGCCCGGCGCCGGTGCGGTGCCGGCGGGCGGGGCGTACAGGACGGCGGTGAGCCGCAGGTAGTAGGCGAGGCCGACGACCGCGTTGACCGCCACCACCAGGGCCAGCCAGCCGGCCGCGCCGTCCAGCAGCGCCCGGACCACTGTCACCTTGGCGAAGAGCCCGGCCAGGCCGGGTGGCAGGCCGGCCAACCCGATCAACGCCAGGCCGAACGCCGCCGCCCGCCACGGGTGCCGGCGGGCCGCGCCGCGCAGCTCGTCGAGGGTGCCGCCGTCCGCGCCGGCCGGGCGCAACGCCACCACCCCGGCGAACGCGGCCAACTCCAGCACCACGAAGAAGACGGCGTACGCCACGGCGGCCGCGTACGCGGCGGTGCGGGCGTCACCGGTGCGACCGGCCGCCAGCGCCAGCGCGCCGAGCGGGGCGAGGATGTAGCCGGCCTGGGCCACCGAGGACCAGGCGAGCAGCCGGACGGTACGCCGCTGGCGCAGCGCCACCAGGTTGCCGACGGTCATCGTCAGCACCGCCAGCAGGGCGAGCACCGGGCCGGTCACCTCGGCCGGCAGCGCGTACTGCACCACGGCGAGCAGGGCCACCACCCCGCCCAGCTTCGACGCGGTCGACAGGTAGGCCGCCACCGGCAGCGGTGCGCCGTCGTAGGTGGCCGGCGCCCAGGCGTGGAACGGCACCGCCGCCACCTTGAACGCCAGGCCGAGCACGATCAGGGCGACGGCGGCACCGGTCAGCGGCAGGTCGAGCAGTTCCGGCCGGTCGGCGAAGAGCGTGCCGAGCCGACCCAGGTGCAGCGCGCCGGTGGCCGCGTAGAGCAGCGCGGCGCCGAGCAGTGTCAGGGTGGTGGCGACCACGCTCACCACGAAGAAGGTGACCGCCGCCTCGGCGCTGGCCAGGCTGCCCCGGCGCAGCCCGACCAGGACGTAGAGCGGCAGGGTGAGCGTCTCCAGTGCCACGATCAGCGTGATCAGGTCGCCGGCCGCGCCGAGCACCACACCGCCGGTCATCGAGCAGGCGAGCAGGAAGGCGTACTCCCCCACCGGCGACTGCCCGGCCCGCAGCGCCGGACCCGACAGCGCCAGCACGCCGAGGGTGAGCAGGGCGACGACGGCGCCGACCAGCGCGGCCCGGCCACCGAAGACGTACGAGCAGTCCGCGCCGACGCAGAACGTCCGCCGCTCGCCGCCGGCGCCGACCAGCGCCGCGCCGAGCGCGGTGGCGGCCGCGCCGAGGGCGCCCGCCGCCACGGTGGCCCGTGGCCGGGCCAGCACCAGGTCGGTGACCAGCACCAGGACGGCGGTGCCGGCGGCCAGGTACGCCGGCAGCAGCGCCACGTTGTCGACGCTCTGCACCACGCTCATGCCGGCACTCCGCTCCGCTGCGTGACGCCCTGAGGCACCACCGCGCCGAGCCCGATGATTCGCTCGCTCCGCTCGCTCATGCCGGCACTCCGCTCCGCTGCGCGCCGCCCTGAGGCACCACCGCGCCGAGCCCGATGATTCGCTCGCTCATGGCAGCACCTCCACCAGGGCGTCGACCGGCGCCTCGGCGACGCCGAGCACCAGGGCGGGGGCCAGCCCGACCGCCAGGGCCAGCAGCACCAGCGGCGCCCACGCGGTCACCTCGGCGCCGGCGAGCCCCGCGGTGGACCGGGCGACCGCCGGAGTGGGCCGGCCGTGGGTCACCCGGCGCAGCAGCCGGAGGAAGTACGCCGCGGTGAGCGCCCCGCCGAGCGCCGCCAGCACGCCGAGCGTGGTCCAGAACGCTCCGCCGACCTCGATCGCGGCGATCACCGCGAACGCCTCGCCCCAGAAGCCAGCCAGGCCGGGCAGCCCCAGCGAGGCGACCGCGGCGAAACCGAGCAGCCCGGCGAGCCGGGGTGCGGTCTCCCGCAGCCCGGACAGCTCGGCCAGCGACCCGGTGTGCGCGCGATCCTTGATCGCGCCGGCCAGGAAGAAGAGCAGCCCGGTGATCACCCCGTGCGCGACGTTGCCGATCAGCGCGGCCTGCAGGCCGGTGCTGGTGAGGGTGGCCACGCCGAGCAGCACGAAGCCCATGTGCCCCACGCTGGAGTACGCGATCAGCCGTTTCAACTCGTCCTGGGCGAGGCAGACCAGCGCACCGACCAGGATCGCCGCGACCGCCAGCGCGCCGAGCACCGGCGCGGCCCAACGGGCGCCCTCCGGCGCCACCCCGACCGCCACCCGGATCAGGCCGTAGGTGCCCATCTTCAGCAGCACCCCGGCCAGGATCACGCTGCCCACGGTGGGCGCCTGGGTGTGCGCGTCGGGCAGCCAGGAGTGCAGCGGCCAGAGCGGGCTCTTCACCGCGAAGGCCAGCGCCAGCAGGGTGAACGCGGCCAGCTGGGTGCCCCGGGACAGTCCGCCCCCGCCAGTGAGCGCCACGATGTCGGCGGTGCCCGCGGCGGCCACCACGACGTAGACGCCGACCAGCAGCAGCACCGAGCCGAGCAGCGTGTAGAGGGCGAACTTGCGGGCGGCCCGCCGCCGGTCCGCGCCACCCCAGCCGGCGATGACCGCGTACATCGGCAGCAGGACGACCTCGAAGAAGACGAAGAAGAGCACCAGGTCGAGGGCGAGGAAGGTGCCCAGGATGCCGACCTCGACCACCAGCAGCAGCGCCACCAGCGCCCGGCCGCTGCCGCCGTCGGGCACCTTCCACAGGGTGTATCCACAGCAGAGCAGGGTGAGCAGGGCGGTCAGCACCACCAGCGGCCAGGAGATGCCGTCCACGCCCAGGTGGAAGCGCAACTCCAGACCGGGCACCCAGGGCAGGTCGACCCGGTGCCAGGGGCGCACCGCCGGGACGGTCGGGGTGTAGCCGGACCAGGTGCGGTCGCCGAGCGCCAGCAGCGCGGCGGCCAACAGGGTGACCGCGGCGGCCACCGTGCCGACCACCCGGGCGGCCCGGTCCCGGGGCGTCGCGGCCACCGCGACCGCGCCGAGCGCCGGCACCGCCAGCACCGCGACCAGCAGGAACTCCCCCAGGCTCATGCCGGCACTCCGCTTCGCTCCGCGCCGCCACGAGGCACCCGTGCACCGAGCCCGATGATTCGCTCGCCGTGCTCGCTCATGCCGCGACTCCGATCAGGGCGGCGGCCAGGCCGATCAGCAGCGCGCCGGCCAGCACCCCGGCCGCCGCGCGGGGCAGCGCCGCCCGGTGCAGCGCCGCCAGCCCGCCGCCGAGCCCGACCGCGGCCCGGCCACTGCCGGTGACCGCGCCGTCCACCACCACCTCGTCGGCGGTACGCACCCCGCGCGCCAGCGCGCCGGTGGGGCGTACGACCAGGGCGTGCTGGACGTCGTCGAGCCGGAACGCGCGGGCGAACACCGGCCGCAGCCGGCCCAGCGTGGCGGCCGGATCACCGGCCGGGTCGCGCCGCCAGCGGGCCCAGGCGAGCCCCGCCCCGATCGCCAGCAGGGCGAGCGGCAGCAGCACCCCCGGGCCGAGGTGGACCAGCGGCACCGACGGCAGCAGGTCCGACGGCCGCTCCGGGGTGGCCGCTGCCACCGGCCGCAACAGGTCGGTGAACGAGCCGGCGAACCCGGCCAACCCGAGCAGCGCGGCCGGAACGGCGAGCAGCAGCACCGGCCAGCGCATCACGGCGGGCGGATCGTGCGGCTGGACGAGCGGGGTGCGCGCCGCGCCGAAGAACGTCCGCAGCAACAGCCGGGTGGCGTACCAGGCGGTGATCGCGACGCCGGCCAGGCCGGCGAGCCAGACCAGCCGGGCCACCCAGACCGGCGCGGGGCCGCCGCCGTGCAGCGCGTCCTCGGCGGCGTGGAGGATGCCGTCCTTGCTGAAGAAGCCGGCGAGCGGCGGCAGCCCGGCCAGCGCGCCGAGACCGACCACCGTGCACCAGAAGGTCACCGGCATGCCCCGCCGCAGGCCGCCCATCCGGGACATCAGCGTGGTGCCGACCGCGTGGATCACCGCACCGGCGGCGAGGAACAGCAGCGCCTTGAACGCGGCGTGGGTGAGCAGGTGGAACAGCGCCGCGGCGGGCGCGCCGACCGCCAGCGCGCCGGTCATGTAGCCGATCTGGGAGACCGTCGACCAGGCCAGCACCCGCTTCAGGTCGTCCTGGGCGGTGGCGGCGAGCGCGCCGAGCAGCAGGGTCACCACGGCCATCACCCCGAGCACCGCCAGCGCGGCCGGCACGCGTTCGAAGAGCGGGTAGAGCCGGGTGACCGCGTACACGCCGGCGGCGACCATGGTGGCGGCGTGGATCAGCGCGGAGATCGGGGTCGGGCCGGCCATCGCGTCCGGCAGCCAGGTGTGCAGCGGGAACTGCGCGCTCTTGCCGGCGACCCCGGCCAGCAGCAGCAGGCAGGCGGCGGCCAGCGTGCCGGAGGCGTGGTCGTGGGCCAGCACGTCGGCGATCCGGAAGCTGCCCGCCGAGACGCCGAGCAGCGCGATGCCGAGCAGGAAGCCGACGTCGCCGACCCGGGTGACCAGGAACGCCTTCATCGCCGCGGCGGGCGCCTCGGGCAGCCGGCGGTCGTGGGCGATGAGCAGGTACGAGCAGATGCCCATCACCTCCCAGCCGACCAGCAGCAGGACCAGGTCGCCGGCGACCACCACCAGCAGCATGGCGGCGGTGAAGAGGCTGATCTGCGCGGCGTAGGGCGGGTAGCGGTGGTCGACGTCGACGTCGTCGTGCGGGCCACGCCTGAGGTAGCCGATCGAGTAGACCTGCACGGCCAGCGCCACCGCGGCGACCGCGACGGCGACCAGCGCGGCGGCGCCGTCCAGCCGGACACCGATGCTGACGGTCAGCCCGCCCAGGTCGACCCAGGTGCCGGACGCCTCGGCCGGCCCGTCGAGGGTGACCAGCAGGGCCACCGCGAGCAGGAACGCGCCGGCCGCGCCGGCCACCCCGAGAGCGATCGCCGCGCGCCGCGCCCGGCCGCCGCCGTCGGGCGGCGCGGGCGGCAGCAGCAGGCCGACCAGGCCCGCCACCAGCGGTACGACCGGCAGCAGCGCGCCGAGCAGCGTGGTCGTGGTCATCGCTCCCCCTCGGGGCGATCGGCCGGGCGGACGCCGGCCGCCACCGGGACGCCGGCGGCGGTGGCCGGCTCGATCCGGCGTTCGGTCAGCGGGACCTCGTCCACCGCGACGCTGGCCCGCAGCCGGTAGAACTGGAGCACGATGGCCAGCCCGACCCCGATCTCGGCGGCGGCCAGCACGATCACGAAGAGCGCGAAGACCTGCCCGCCGTGCGGCAGCGCCGCCCGCACGGTGGTGTCCGCCGTGACCAGCACCAGGTTGACCGCGTTGAGCATCAGCTCGACGGCCATCAGCACCAGCACCGCGTTGCGCCGGCGCAGCACGCCGTAGACGCCGAGGCCGAACAGCAGCGCGGCGGTGACGTACGGGATGACCGGCCTCACCGCGACGGCCCCCGCTCGGCGCGCCCGGCCCGGCCGGCGCGGTCCCGCTCGGCGTTTGGGCGGCCGATGTCGGGGCGGGAGATCACGATCGCGCCGACCAGCGCGGCCAGCAACAGCACCGACAGCACCTCGAACGGCAGCACCCAGCCGCGGAAGATCTGTTCGCCCAGGCGTTCCGCGGTGCCCGCCTCGGGCAGCGTCACCGCCGTCCAGCGGTACGCGTCGACCAGCAGGGCGGCCAGGCCGGCCCCGGCTCCGCCGCCGATCAGCGCGGCCGGCCAGCCGGGACGGTCCAGGTCGTCGGAGGCGCCGATCGGCGCCCGGGTCAGCATCACCGCGAACAGCAGCAGCACCACCACCGCGCCGACGTAGATCAGCACCTGTACCCAGGCCACCAGTTCGGCACCGAGCACCAGGTAGATCCCGGCCAGCGCGCCCAGGCAGACCACCAGGTAGAGGCCGGCCCGGACCAGGTGCTTCGTGCCCACCACCAGCGCGCCCGAGCCGACCGCCACCGCACCGAGGGCGAGCAGCAGCACGTCCGCACCGGTCACCGCGTCACCCCTGCCGTCCCGGCCCGCCCGGCGGGCGCGCTCACGGTGCCGGCCTCGGTTCGCCGGTGCCGGGCTCGCCGGCCCGGCTCACTCCGCGCGTTCACGCCGGCACTCCGCTTCGCTCCGCGCCGCCGTGCGGCACTGGCGCGCTGGGCCGGATGGTTCCCTCGCTACCCGCGCTCACGGGGTGGCCTCGCCGGGCTCCGGGCGTACGGCCGCGGTGGCGGGCCGGGCGGCGGGCGCGGCCGGGACCGCGGCCTTGCGCGCGGCGGCGGTCTCCTCCTTGGCCGGCTCGCCGTTCGGGTCGTGCGCGGGCGGCGGCGGCACGGTGCCCATCCACTGCCCGAGGTGGTCCTTGTCGTGCAGCAGGTCCTTGATGTCGTACTCGGCGTACTCGAACTCCGGCGACCAGTAGAGCGCGTCGAAGGGGCAGACCTCGACGCAGATGCCGCAGTACATGCAGAGCGAGAAGTCGATGTCGAACCGGTCGAGCACGTTGCGCTGGCGGGGGCGGGCGGCGCCGGGCACCGCCACCTCCTCCTTGTGCGAGTCGATGTAGATGCACCAGTCCGGACACTCGCGGGCGCAGAGCATGCAGACCGTGCAGTTCTCCTCCAGCAGCGCGATCACCCCGCGCGAGCGGGGCGGCAGCTCGGGGGCGACGTCCGGGTACTGCTGGGTGGTGGAGCGCCGGGTCATCGTCTTCAGCGTGACCGCCAGCCCCTTGACCAGGCCCGTGCCGGGCACGCCGCGCTCGCCGGTGCCGCCGCCGGCCTCGCTGCGCTCGCTGCGGTCGCTCATGCGGACCATCCTGCCCTGTGCCCGCGGCGCGCGCGACCACCCCCCGGTGCCCGGCTCGGCCGGATCACCCCCCGGTCGCGCTGACGCCGCCGACGGGCGGGAGCATCTCGACGCCGAGTTGCTGGAGGACCTGGAACAGCTCGTTGACGCTCCACACGTCGACGATCCGGCCGCTGTCGTCGAAGCGCAGGAAGGTGGCGCCGGAGTAGCTGACCACCCGGCCGGTCGGCGGCACCGGGCCGAACTGGCCGGCCTGGGTGCCGGCCGCCCGCCAGTGCACGGCCACCCGGTTGCCGGCGGCCACCAGGTCCACGATCTTGTAGCGCAGGTCCGGGAAGGCCGCCCGGCGGTCCCGGTGCCAGGCCAGGGTGCCCGCCGGCCCGGAGCCCCCGAGCCCGGGGCACTCCGGCGCGATCAGCTCGTACGCGGACTCCTCCCGGCCGGCGTTCCAGACGTCGGCGATGAAGCGTCGGGCCGCCGCCTCCACATCGGTCATCCCGGCAGCGTAGTCAGCGGCCGGCCGGCCGGGCGGCCCGAGATCCGCGATGATGGGGGCAACCGAGGACACCGGAGGAGACGGCGTGGGCGGCGAATCAGGCGGGACGACCGGCGGCAAGTACGTCGAGCCGGGCGGCGAGTTCACCCGGGACCAGCGCTACATCGCCACCCGGATCACCGCCGACGGGCGGGACGGCTATCCGGTGGAGCCCGGCCGGTACCGGCTGGCGGTCAGTTACGCCTGCCCCTGGGCCAACCGGATGATCATCGTCCGTCGGCTGCTCGGGCTGGAGGAGGTGCTCCCCATGGCGGTGGCCGGGCCGACCCACGACGCCCGCAGCTGGACGTTCGACCTGGACCCGGGTGGGCGCGACCCGGTGCTCGGCATCGAGCGGCTCCAGGAGGCGTACTTCGCCCGGTTCCCGGGCTACGACCGGGGCATCACGGTGCCGGCGATCGTGGACGTGCCGACCGGACAGGTGGTCACCAACGACTACGCGCAGATGACCCTGGACCTCTCCACCGAGTGGACGGCGTACCACCGCGAGGGCGCGCCGGAGCTCTATCCGGAGCGGCTGCGCGGCGAGATCGACGACATCAACGCGGTGGTGTTCCGCGAGGTCAACAACGGCGTCTACCGCTGCGGCTTCGCCGGCAGCCAGGAGGCGTACGAGTCGGCGTACCGGCGGCTCTTCGACCAGCTGGACCGGCTCAGCGAGCGGCTGGCCGGGCAGCGCTACCTGGTCGGCGACACCATCACCGAGGCCGACGTGCGGCTGTTCACCACGCTGGCCCGCTTCGACGCGGTCTACCACGGCCACTTCAAGTGCAACCGGAGCAAGCTCACCGAGATGCCGGTGCTCTGGGCGTACGCCCGGGACCTGTTCCAGACCCCCGGCTTCGGCGACACCATCGACTTCGACCACATCAAGCGGCACTACTACGAGGTGCACCGGGACATCAACCCGACCGGGGTGGTGCCGCTCGGGCCGGACCTGGCGAACTGGCTCATCCCGCACGGCCGGGAGGCGCTCGGTGGCCGCCCGTTCGGCGACGGCACTCCCCCGC
>NZ_QGSW01000040.1:0-15193 GCF_003176715.1 Micromonospora sp. S4605 | reverse complement strand
CCTTTCCCACCCCCCGCAGAACATGCCCCGCACTGGCCACTTCCCCGTCGATCATGAAGTTGTTGTCGCCCCTGTCGGCGTGTCGGGTGAACCACTTCATGATCAACGGGCCGGTGGGTGGGTCAGGCGAACTGGGTGAGGAGGGTGGTGCAGAAGGCGGGGAGGTCGGCGGGTTTGCGGCTGCTGGTGAGGTTGCCATCCGTCACGACGGGCTCGTCGACCCAGGTGGCGCCGGCGTTGGTCAGGTCGGTGCGGAGGCTGGGCCAGGAGGTAATCCGGCGGCCGCGCACCACGTCCGCCTCGATCAGCGTCCACGGCCCGTGGCAGATCACCGCCACCGGCTTGCCGGCCTCGAAGAACGCCTGCACGAACCGCACAGCGTCCGGATCGGTCCGCAGGAAGTCCGGGTTCGCCACACCGCCGGGCAGCACCAGCCCGTCGTACCCGCCGGCGTCCGCGTCGGCCGCGGCCACGTCGATGTCGTACGTCTTCGACTGGTCGAGGTGGTTGAAGGACTGGATCGAGCCGGGCTTCAGCGAGACCAGCTCGACCGTCGCGCCGGCCCGCTCGACCGCCTCGCGGGGCTGGACGTACTCGACCTCCTCCACGCCGTCGGCGGCCAGGAAGGCGATCCGCTTGCCCTGAAGATTCGTCGCTGCCATCTGGGTACTTCTCCTTTCCGGGGTACCCGAAATCCCTTCCCGCACCCAGGTGCCCGAAACCGTCGACCCACCGTCGGCCGGTGAGTTCGCGGTCACCCGCGCCGCTCACGGCCGTCGATCGGCCGAGCCGCGCCGGTGCGGCGCGCGGCCCGGGGCACCCGCAGGTTTGACCCGCCGGACCGGGGGGACCCCGAAGGGCATGGCAGGAGCAGCAGCGGAACAGCGCCGGCTCGCCACCGTCGTGGAGAGCTGGTCGGGTCGTCCCGTCCTGGTGATCGGCGACGCCATGCTCGACGAATGGCGGTTCGCCGAGTCCGACCGGCTCTGCCGGGAGGCGCCCGCCCCGGTCCTCACCCTGCGCCGGCGGATCTCCGCGGCCGGCGGAGCCGCGAACACCGCGGTGAACATCGCCGCACTCGGCGGCCGGGCCGTGCTGGTCGCCCCGATCGGCGCCGACGTCGCCGGCGACGAACTGCACGACTGTCTCGACCGGGCCGGCGTCTGGGACCGTACGGTCAACCAGCCGGGCCGGCCCACGCCGGTGAAGCGGCGGATGCTGGCCGGCAACCAGATCCTGCTGCGGGAGGACTCCGGCGACCCGGACGACCCGCTCACCGACGACGGGGTGGCCCGGCTGCTCACCGCGCTGGACTGCGCCACCGAGGAGCTGCGCGCGGCCGCCGGCGGCGCGGCGCCCACCCTGGTGGTCTGCGACTACGCGCTGGGCGCGCTGCCCGCCCCGGTACGCGCCTGGCTGGTCGCCAACCGGGACCGGTACGCCACCGTGGCGCTGGACGCGCACGACCTCGCCGACTGGCGGGGCCTCGCGCCGACCGTGGTGACGCCGAGTTTCGCCGAGGCCACCCGGCTGCTCGCCCGGGCCGCCGGCGCCCGGTCCCGCGGCACCGCGCTGCACCTGGACCACCCGGACGGCGACCCGGCGGAGGGCCCCTCCGAGCTGACCGTCGGCGCCGCGCCCGGCGGCGCCGGCCTGCCCGACAGCCCGGTACCGGACCGCCCGGACGAGGCGGTCGGCCTGGCCGCCGGGGTGGGGCCGACCGGTGAGCCGACGCCCGGCGAGGGCCGGGTGGCGATGACCGGGGACGGGCTCAGCGTGACCGGCACCGGGGTGACCGTGAACGCCACGGCCGGCGAGGGAGTCGACCGGGCGGTGCTGGCCGAGTCGCGGCTGGCCGAGCTGCGCGCGCACACCGGCGCGGACGTGGTGGCGGTGACCCTGGACACCGAGGGGGCGGTGGTCGGCGGCGCCGACGGCGAACCCCGGCGCAGCCACAGCACCCCGGTGCCGGCCAGCCACGCGGTCGGCGCGGGGGACGCGTACCTGGCCGCGATGACGCTCGCCCTGGCCGCCGACGCGCCGCTGTCGACCGCCGCCCAACTGGCCCAGCTCGCCGCCACCATCACCGTCTCGGACACCGGCACCTGCGTGTGCCGCCGGGAGGACCTGCTCAACGCGCTCGACGTGCCGGCCGACACCGGGCACCCGGCACTGGTCGGCGCCGACGAGCTGACCACCATCGCCGAGGAGCACCGCGCCGCCGGCCGCTCGATCGTGTTCACCAACGGCTGCTTCGACGTGCTGCACCGCGGCCACGTGCGCTACCTGGAGCAGGCCCGGGCGCTCGGCGACCTGCTGGTGGTGGCGGTCAACTCCGACGGCAGCGTACGCCGGCTCAAGGGCGCGGACCGGCCGGTGAACCCGGTGGCGGACCGGATCGCGCTGCTCGCCGCGCTGTCCTGCGTGGACCATGTGGTGGTCTTCGAGGAGGACTCCCCGGCGTCGCTGATCGAGTCGGTCCGCCCGGACGTCTACGTCAAGGGCGGCGACTACCCGCCGGAGCTGGTGCCGGAGGCCCCGCTGGTGCGGCGGCTCGGCGGTCAGGTCCGCACCCTCGGCTACGTGCCGGACCGGTCCACCTCGGCGATCATCGACCGGATCCGGGCGCACAGCCAGGACCGCGAGACCGACTCGTCGCTGACGAGCAAGCGGTCGTGAACCGGCCGCTCGACCCGGGCTCGGCCGACGGGTTCCGCGCGGACCGCGTGCTCGACGTGCTGATCCCGACCCGCAACCGGCCGGCCGAGCTGGCGGTCACCCTCTCCGGGCTGGCCGCCCAGGAGGGCGTGCCGCGGTTCGGGGTGGTGGTCAGCGACCAGTCCGACGACGGTCCCGCGTTCACCCACCCGGCGGCGGCCACCATGGTCCGGGTGCTGCGGCACCGGGGTCACCCGGTGCTGCTGACCCGCCGGCTGCCCCGGCGCGGGCTGGCCGAGCACCGGGCCTACCTGCTGTCCGCCTCGGCCGCCCGGTACGTGCTCTGCCTCGACGACGACGTCTGGCTGGAGCCGGGCACCCTGCACCGGCTGGTCACCGCGATCGGCGAGCTGGGCTGCGGTTTCGTCGGCAACGCGGTGCACGGCCTCTCCTACCTCGACGACGTCCGGCCGGAGACGCACCGGCACTACGAGGAGTGGATCGGCCCGCCCACCCCGGAGCGGATCCGTCCCGGCACCCCGGAGTGGGACCGGGCGCAGATCCACCCGGCGGCGAACCTGCTGCACGTCACCGGCAAGCTGGACCTGCCGCCGGGGGCGTGGCGGGCGTACAAGGTCTCCTGGATTGGCGGTTGCGTGCTCTACGACCGGGCGAAGCTGATCGACTCGGGCGGCTTCGACTTCTGGCGGCGGGTGCAGGAGAAGCACCAGGGCGAGGACGTCGCGGCGCAGCTCGCCGTGCTGGCCCGGTACGGCGGCGCGGGCGTCCTGCCCAGCGGGGCGTACCACCTGGAGTCGCCCACCACGGTCACCGAGCGGGACGTGGAGGCGTGGGAGGTCGTCCTCGCCGAGACCGACGCCGCCCAGCCGGCCTGACCACAGGGCACCGGCGGGTCAGGGCGCGCCGGGTTCCGGGCGCAGCAGCTCGCGGGCGGCCTCCAGCACCTCGACGGTCGGCACGTCGGTGACGAACGAGTCCCGGTGCGGGCACTCGCCGTCGCCGGGCCGGTGCGGGTAGATGCCGGGCGTGCAGTCCACCCCGCAGACCGGGCAGTGCACCGTCCAGGAACTGATCGGCCGGTGCCGGCCGCGCAGCGGGTTCGCCACGTTGATCAGGTTGCCGACCCAGAAGATGCCGACCGTCGCGGTGCCCACCGCGGCGGCCAGGTGCACCGGCCCGGTGTCGTTCGAGACGACCAGCTCGCAGCCGGCGTAGCAGCCGGCCAGCCCGCCCAGGCTGAGCGTGCCGACCTGCGGTCGCAGCGGCACCCCGGCCGCCGCCACCACCCGGTCCACCACGCCCTGCTCGGCGGCGGTCCCGGTGACCAGCACCTCGTACCCGTCACCGACCAGTTCCCGGGCGACCTCGGCGAACCGCTCGGCCGGCCAGCGCCGGCGGGTGTCGGTGGCACCCGGGTGCAGCGCCACCCGGGGCCGCGCCGGCGGGCCGAGCACCTCGGCCGCCTCGGCCCGGTCGGCGTCGGTGACGGCCAGGGTGGGCACGATGGTGGTGGCCGGGGCGCCGACCAGCGCCGCCACCTCCAGGTAGCGGATCACCTCGTGCTGGTAGTAGACGTACCGGATCCAGCGGTCCAGCGGCGCCGCCCCCTCGGTCCGCAGCCCGGCGGTGACCCGGGCGCCGAGCTGGCTGACCAGCGGGTTGGAGTTGGCGCCGCCGCCGTGCACCTGCAACGCCAGGTCGAAGCGTTCCTTGCGGGCCGCGGCCAGGAAGTCGTCCAGCCCGGACGCCGGCTCCCCCGGCTCCGGATCGCGGATCCCGGGGGCCGGGGGCACCACCAGCACCCGGTCCACCGGGCCGGGGCGGTCGCGCCAGAGCTTCGCGTGCCACGGCGCGCCGAGCAGCACGATCTCCGCCTCCGGGTACGCGGACCGCAACGCGTCCAGCGCCGGCAGCACGAAGAGGAAGTCGCCGAGCGCGTTGGCCCGCAGCACGGCGATCCGCTCGACGTCGGGCACGGGCTCGGCGGGCGGGCCGAGCAGGGCCGGGGTGACCACGCGGCCCCCGTTACGGCCGGTCGAGCCCGCCGGCGGCGGTGTCCGGGCGGTGCAGCTCCCGGTCCGCGGCCGGGTCGATCGGCGTACCCTCGCTGTCGGCGCGGAAGCCGGTGCGGCCGACGGTGATGGTGCGCGGCGCGGGCCGGGCGGCCCGGGGCAGCCGCACCCGCAGCAGGCCGTGGTCCATCACCGCGTCGATGGCGTCGGGGTCCACCCGGGAGGGCAGGTCGACGCGGTACTCGAAGCCCCGGGTCTCGAAGCCGCCGGGGATGCCGTGGTCGGCGTTCACCTCGGCCTCGGTGCGGGCGCGGACGCAGAGCTCCCGGTCGTCCAGCTCCACGGCCACCTCCTCCGGCGCCACCCCGGGCAGCCGCACGACGACCTCCCAGCCGTCGTCGGTCTCGGCCAGCTCGACCTCCGGCGGGCCGGACCGACCGCCGACCAGTCGCCGCAGCTCGGTGCGGAGCGACTGCAGCTCGCCCATTGGGTCCCAGCCCTGCTGCCGTCCCCGCCAGCCGCGGCCGAACCCGCCACCCTGCTCGCTCATGCCAGCGCTCCGCTTCGCTCCGTGCCGCCATGAGGCACCACCACGCTGCACCGATGATTCGCTCGCGCACGCTCGCTCATGCCGACGCCTCCCCTCGGTCGGCCACGGCCGGCCGACCGGCCGCGCCGTGCCTGCTGATCCGTCCGTCGTGCCCGCTCATCGCGCCTCGCCGACCCGGGTGGACGCCGGGGACCGCAGCGAGCTGGGCGCGTTCAGGTCGGCGTCCCGGTCGACGCCGACGCCGAGCCGGTCGACCAGTTCGCCACCGAGCCAGGCGCTGATGCCGAGGATCGCCACGGCGACCACCTCGATCGCGATCAGCGCGCCACCGGCGGCCCGGGAGTCGGCGTTGAGTCGGACCACCCAGATCGCGGCGAAGAGCAGGATCACCGCGACGTTGGCGGCGGCGTGGGTGAGCGCCACCCGCTTGGCCCGGGTGCCGGTCGGGATCGCCAGCAGGTCGAACGTGCCGGCCGCCGCGGCGAGCAGGCCACCGATCAACCCGACGGCGATGTTCCAGTACGCCACCTCGCCGAGGAAGTCCGGGCCGCCGACGGTGTCGACCACGTCGAAGAGGACCGCGGTGACCAGCAGGGCGACCGGGAACATGACCAGCATCGGGTGCACGGGGTGGCCCAGCACCTTGAGTCGGCTCTCCATCTCCGGGCCTCCACTGTCCGCTGGCGGGTGTGGTGAGGCGGTACCCCCGACACCTCGGGGCAAACCTCGCGCCGAGCCGCTGCCTAGGCTGTAACCGACGGCGCGTCCGGGAAACGGGCCGCCACGGGGGTCGACGACGGGGAGGCGACGTGCTGGTGGAGATCACTTCGGCGGAGGAGCTGCGCGAGCTGCTCGGCACACCGACCGCGCGGGCGGAGGGCAAGGAGCGGACCAGCCTGCACGAACGCGACCGGCAGTGGTTGGCGGCCGCACCGTTCTGCCTCGTGGCCACGGCCGGCGCGGACGGCAGCTGCGACGTCTCGCCGAAGGGCGATCCGCCCGGGTTCGCCCTGGTCCTGGACGACCGGACCATCGCCATCCCGGAGCGGCCGGGCAACCGGCGGGCGGACGGCTACCGCAACATCCTGGCGAACCCGCACGTCGGGCTGATCTTCCTGATTCCCGGCCGGACCGACACGCTGCGGATCAACGGCCGGGCCCGGCTGGTGCGGGAAGCGCCCTGGTTCGACGACATGGTGGTCAAGGGGCACCGGCCGGTGCTCGCCGTGGTGGTGGAGATCGAGCAGATCTTCTACCACTGCGCGAAGGCGTTCCTCCGCTCCGAGCTGTGGCGGCCGGAGACCTGGCAGCCGGAGGCGCTGCCGTCCCGGGCCCGGCTGGTCAAGGAGGTGGAGTACCCGGCCGCGGACCTCGCCGACCTGGAACGCCACTACGGCCCGGACTACGTCAAGACCATCTACGCCTGATCCGGCGACGCGCCGGCCGCGCCGTCCCGGGTGCGGCCGGCGCCGCCGCTCTCCGTCGCTTCGCCGCTTGTCGGTTCCGCTGACGCGTTTGCTAAAGACATCTTTATAAAGATAGCTTTAGCATATGTCGCTGCCCCGGGTGAAGCTCACCGATCCGACAGCCCTGCGCGGGTACGCCCACCCGCTGCGGATGACCCTCGTCGGCCTGCTCCGTCAGCACGGCCCGATGACCGCCACCCAGGCCGCCGCCCGGCTCGGCGAGAGCGTGCCGAGCTGCTCGTTCCACCTGCGCCAGCTGGCCAAGTACGGGCTCGCCGAGCGGGTCCCCGGCGCCGACGCCCGAGAGCGCCCGTGGCGGGCCACCGCACAGGTCACCTCGTGGGACGACGCCTCCGACGACCCGGTGCTGCGCGCCGCCACCGACCAACTGACGGCCACGCAGCTGGCCCAGTACACCCGGCGCGCCGAGGAGTTCCTCGCCCGGCGGGCGGACGAGCCGACGCAATGGCGGGCGGTCACCGGGTTCAGCGACATGACGCTGCACCTCACCCCCGACGAGCTGGGCGAGCTGACCCGCCGGATCGACGACCTGCTCGCCGAGTACGAGGACCGGATCACCGATCCGGGCCGGCGGCCCGCCGGCAGCCGCAAGGTCAGCCTGATCCAGCTCGCGCTGCTGCCCGACCCGGCCCCGGCCGAGCCGGAGCCGACGCCCGCCGAGCCGACACCGGCGTCCGCCGCCGCCGGGCCGAGGCCGGAGCCGCGCACCGAGCCGGCCCGGACGCGGGCCGCCACCGCACCGAAACCGAAGCCAAGCGCGGCCGTCGAGCCGGAGCCGACCGCCACCCCCACCGACCGGAGCGACGAGAGCGGCCCGCGATGAGCGGCACCGGCGCCCCGGTCGCGGCCCCGCCCGCCGACCCGGCCCGGCGTAGCAGGCTGCCCCGCCTGCCCCGGCTGCTGCGCGAGCGGGCGTTCCGCCGCTACTGGTCGGCGCAGACCGTGTCGTACTTCGGGGACGAGATCTCCACCCTGGCGCTGCCGCTGCTGGCCGTGCTCGGCACCGGCGCCGGGCCCGCCGAGATGGGCTACCTCACCGCCGCCCTGCTCGCCCCGAACCTGCTCTTCTCGCTGCTCGCCGGCGCCTGGGTCGACCGCTACCCGCACAAGCGGCGGGTCATGATCCTCACCGACCTCGGCCGGGCGCTGCTGCTCGCCACCGTGCCGGTGGCGTACCTGCTCGACCTGCTCGCCCTGCCGCTGCTCTACCTCGTCGCCTTCGGCGTCGGCACGCTCGCCGTGCTCTTCGAGGTGGCCCGCGGGCCGCTCTTCGTGTCGCTGGTGCAGCGACGCGACTACGTCGACGCGAACACGCTGATCAACGGCAGCCGGGCGATGTCCCTGGTCGCCGGGCCGAGCATCGGCGGCGTGCTGGTGCAGGTGCTCACCGCGCCGATCGCCCTGCTCGCCGACGCGCTGTCGTACCTCGTGTCCGCGTACTTCCTGGGGCGGATCCGGCCGACGGAGCCGGCGCCGGCGCGCGGCGGCGGCCTGGGGATCGGCGCCGGGCTGGGGTTTCTCGCCCGGGTGCCGATGATGCGCGCGATCCTGCTCGGCACCACCACCGTCAACCTGTTCAACTTCATGTTCGCCGCGCTGTTCGTGCTCTACGCCACCCGGCAGCTGGGCCTGTCGCCGGGCATGCTCGGCCTGGTGCTCGGCGCGGGCGCGGTCGGCGGGCTGTGCGGGGCGGCGGTCACCGGACGGTTGACCCGGCGCTTCGGCATCGGGCCGACGCTGGTGACCGGCTTCGTGCTCTTTCCCGCGCCGCTGCTGCTCGTGCCGCTCGCCGGCGGCCCCACGCCGCTGGTGCTCGGCATGCTCTTCGCCGCGGAGTTCCTCTGTGCCGTCGGGGTGATGCTGCTCGACATCGTCTCCGGCTCGGTGCAGACCGCGCTCACCCCGGACGCGATGCTGGCCCGGGTGACCGGGGCCCGGCGGACCGTCAACTACGGCATCCGGCCGATCGGCGCGCTGCTCGGCGGCGCGCTCGGCACCGTCCTCGGGGTACGCGAGGCGCTCTGGATCGCCACGGCCGGCGCGCTGACCGGGGTGCTCTGGGTGCTCTTCTCCCCCATCCGCCGGCTACACGACCTGCCCGAGCAGGCGACCTGACCGCCGGGGCGCGGCGTCCCGAACCTCGACGGGCCCGGACGTCAGTTCCGCACCGAGAAACACCGGCCCTTGAGGGCGATCCAGCCCCTCGTCGGCGGCGGCGCCGAACCCGATTGGACGGCCGGGTGCCCGGCAGCGGCGTACAGGGTGATGCCGTGCGCCGTCGGCCCGAACGCCGCCCCGGTCACCGGCGGCAACCGGTGGACGAACGCCTTGCGAGCCCGGTCGTACCTCATCCGCACCTCGCCCCGGTATTCCGAGCCGCTGACCCAGTAGCTGAGGGTGACGACACTGGCGGCCACATCCAGGCCCGGCGCGTCCACCCGCACGATCACCTCGGGCCGCTCCGGCGGATCGGGCGGTTTGCAGCCGAGCGGATCCACCCGGTCCGGAGACGCGGTGAGAGCCCGGATCACCGGTGGCGGATAGATCACCACCCGGGTGGGACTGGCCGATGTGGACGGCGGCGTTGGGGTCGCGGTGGCGACGAGCGCGACGGTCGGGGTGGACGACGGCGACCTGGTTCCGGTGGGGCTGACGGACGACTCGCCCTGCCGCCGCTGGTCGAAGCAGCCGACCAGGGCGGGCAGCAGGAGCAGACCGGTGGCGGCTGCGGCGGCCCGCCGCCGGCGTCGGGCGGCGGTCATCGGGACGCGAGGACGGTCGTCGGCATGCGGGAAGGATAGGGCCGCGGCCGGCCACGATACAGGCCGTTCAGCACGAGCGATGGCGCTGACCTCGAGCGGCAGCGGCTACCCGGGCAGCCGCACCGCATCGCCACCGGCCCCTCGGCGGTGCCGGTGACCGTGCCGGTTGCCGGGGCCTTCTACCTTGATGGCGCCGCGGTCGGGGGCACTCGGTCGGCCCATCCCGCGGACCCCTCGCAGGAGCGACGCAGGAGGCCGTGTGAGAAGCAGGAAGTACGTCCCGGTGGCGGTGCCGGTCGCGGTGGCCCTGGTGGCCCTCGCCGGTTGTGGCAGCGACGGTGACGCCGGAAAGGACTATGCAAACAAGCTGACCAAGGCCGGGTTCGACTCGGTGCGGGTCTCCCCCGAGACGAAGACCTCCATGCGGAAGAACCGGAAGCGCAAGAGCACCGTCGCCTACGTCTTCACCTGGACCGTGAACACCGACGCGGACCCGACGAGCTGCGAGGTCACGCTGCGACACCCGGCGTACAACTCGGACTCCTTGCGCGGCGACCACTGGAACATCGAGGAGGTCAACGACGCCGACGTCGAGGGGTGGGGAGGCAACAGCCCCGGTCCCGACAAGGTGCGACAGTTGCTGCGGGAGCACAACTACGACTGCTGACCCGCCGCCGCACGGGCGGCCGGTCCCGGTCGGGCCGCCGTCCGTGCTCGACCGCCGGGCGTGACCCGGTGCGGACCGTCCCCACGTTCAGTCGAGCCAGCGGGCCTCGTCGCCGACGCGAACGAGACCGGGTGACTCGACGGCGGCGTACACGCCGAGGGTGTTGCCGAGTTCGCGGGCGACCCAGCGCAGCACCGCGCGGTCGTGCGGGACGGTCGGGGTCTCCTTCGTGATCATCACGCACCGGTCGCAGCCCTCGGTGAAACGCAGTCGCAGCTCGCCGATCGCCATCCGGCGGCCGAGCCAGTCGTGCTCGGGGAAACCGGTCCCGGGCACGCCGTCCAGCACCAGGTTGGGCCGGAACCTGGTGGCGTCGATCGCGCTCTGCGGCAACGCCCGGTCGAGGCTGCGCAGCGCGGTGGTGGTCAGGACGTGCAGCGCGGCGTCCGGCTTGTCCGGTCGGTGCCCGGTCAGGGTGACCTTGGCGTTGACCGCGGCGCTGAGCCGGGTGTCGGCGTCGGGCGCGTCCGAGCGGAACCGCTCGCCGTCCGGCAGCACCAGATCGGCCACGTCCGCGCCCACCGCGACGGCCCGCACCCGCATGAGCCCCGGGATCGCACCGGCCCAGGTGACCTCGTCCCGCTCGTCGTGCACGGCGACCACCCGGTCGCCGTCGATCCCGTATGCGCCGATGGCGGCGGTGGTGAGGGGCTCGCCGCCCACCGACTTCACCGGATACCGCCACAGTTGATCGACCCGCATCCGGCCCCCATCGATCGTGCTGGACGTGCCGTCGTCGATCGTAGCCAAGCCGACGGCCGCGACTGCCCGCCGGAAATGGGCGCACCCGGCGCGGGCGGGGCGGCCGGTTGGCGTCGGCGCACCCGGCGCGGGCCGGGCCGGGCGGCCGGCTACCGGAGGTGCTGGACGAGCTGGATCGGGTTGCCGTCCGGGTCGGCGGTCCAGGCGATCAAGAGCCGATCGAGCCAGGTGTGCGGGGCGGCCAGGGCCGGAGCGCCGCTGGCGGTCAGTTCCGCGTACGCGGCGGCGGTGTCGTCGGTCCACAGGACCACCGCCGCCCGCTGCCCCTCGGGCACCGGGTCCAGGCCGTGGTCGTTCCGGGTGGACGCGACCGAGGCGATACCGATCTTGTAACCGTCGAGCACCAGGTCGACGTGGATCGGCTCGCCCTCGGTCGGCACCCGGAAGGTCTCGGTGAACCCGAGACGCGAGTAGAACGCCGCGGCGCGCGGGACGTCCTCGCTGAACAGGATCACCTGAGGGGTGCGGAACATCGGACGCCTCCTCGTCGACGAACCGGCGCTGCTACTCGCCCACCGGCAGGTCATCGAACCACCGCCGGGACGACGCGGGCACCAGCAGCAGGACGACGAGTGCCGCGACGACGATCTGGAGCAGAGTACGCCCGACCTCCGACGGACCGGAAGACACCGCCGTCACGCCGTCCGACGCATGCCAGGGCACCCCGGATCACGTCACGGCCGGTGAGGTAACCAGCACGTAAGGGTTTCCGGGCGGCTCCCGACCGGATCATCTAGCCATCCGCAGTACGTCACGAGGGGGCTGTCGATGAGTCGACCACAACGAGTCCTGGCCTGTCTGACCGCGGTGGTCGCCGGCGTGGCGACCACGCCCGGCGTCGCGGCGGCGACCAGCGCCCTGCCCACCTACACCTACATCGACCTGGGCACGATCGGCGTTCCGAGCACCGGGGAACCGCCGATGAGTGACGCGTACGCGCTCAACGCCGCCGGCACCGTGGTGGGAGTCTCCACGATCGACGGCATCTACAACTTCCACGCGTTCGCGTGGACCGCCGGAGCGATGACCGACCTTGGCACGATCAACACCGGCACGTACAGCGCCAGTAGCGCCGCCGGCGTCAACAACCTGGGTGTGGTCGTCGGCTCGACCCATGTCAACGCGACGGATCCGCCGCACGCCTTCCGGTACGCCGACGGCGTTCTGACCGACCTTGGCACCGGCTACGGCCCGGGCAGCGGCAGCAGTGCGAACGACATCAACGACAGCGGCACCGTGGTCGGCACCCGGATCGAGCGGCAGGGCTCGCCCAAGCGGGCGGTCGTCTGGCGCGACGGCACGATCCTCGACCTGGGCACGTTGGGTGGCCAGGCCCGGTCGTGGGGCACGGACAGCATCGCCTACGCCGTCAACGACGCCGGGCAGGTGGTCGGCGGTGCGATCACGCCGAGCGGCGCCCTGCACGCGTTCCTCTGGGAAGGCGGCGCGTTGCAGGATCTCGGCACCCTCGGCGGCAGCACCGAGTCGACGTACGCCCGGGACCTCAACGACGTCGGCGATGTGGTCGGCATCTCCCAGAACACCCAGAGCGAGATGCACGCGACCCTCTGGACCGCCGGCACCATTCGCGACCTCGGCACCCTCGGGGGCAACTACTCGGAAGCGCGGGCGGTCAACGACGCCAGACAGGTCGTGGGCATCGCCCGGACCTCGAACGACGGGTTTTACACCGAGCGCGCGTTCCTGTGGCAGGACGGCCGGATGGTCGACTTGAACGAGCGGGTCCGGGATCTGCCCCCGACGGTGACCCTGCGGTCCGCGGAGGACATCAACGACGACGGGCTCATCGTCGGCTTCGCCTGTCCCGTCGCCTGCGACGCGGGCGGTGACCGAGCCCGACGGGCCTACCTGCTGGTGCCGACCGGGTCCAGCTGACGTCCCGCTCCGGGGTACCCGCCGTTCTTTCCGGATCAGGCGGTGCCGGCACTCACCGTGGCCGGGCTCGTCCTGGAGACGGTGACCACCGCTCGGCGGTGATCAGCCCCGGTGGGCGAGGACGTTGATGACCCTGCCGTTGGGGTCACGCATGAAGAAGCGCCGCACTCCCCAGGGTTCGTCGGTGAGTGGGTGCACGATCTCAGCGCCGGCCTCCTGGGCGGCCCGATGCGCGGCATCGACATCGTCGACCTCCACGGACACGTCCGGGACGACCGGTGCGGTGGCGTCGTGGGTCATGAGACTCAGCTGGGCCCCCGGGTTGGCGCGATCGCTCAGGGTGACGATCCAGCCCATGTCCATGACGACCTCGAAGCCGAGTACCTCGACGTAGAAGGCGGTGGCCTTCGCGATGTCCTCGGTCGCAAGGTCGGGCATCGTGCGCTTGATGGTCATGCGGGCCATGCTGCCGCGCGGCGGCTTCGTTGACCAGGGCTCCGGTCTCCGTCAGGTCACGTGGCGAGTAGGGTCGCCCGGGGGCTGACGCTGTCGTGATTCCCGGGATCTGGTTCGGACCGGGCATTCCCCTGCACCGCAGTCGGCACCGACCGCGTCACCCCCGCTGGCGGCAGCCGTTGCTGCGATACTGCTGCGATGTTGAGGTGGATCGGGCGGGCCGCATCTCTGCTCGTGGCGCTCGCGTTGGCAGTTGTCGGTGTGCTGTTCGTCTACGGCGCCTGGAACGCTTGGGATGGTTCGCCGCCGGATGGGCCGCCTCTCGGCGATGCTTCTCGGGCCTATGAGATCGTCATCGCCTTGTTCGGTCTGAGCCTCTTGGCCAGCGGCATCGGGCTCGCTGTCCGAGTCGCCCGCGGAGCACGTCAGCGCACAGCGTGACCTGAACTCCCGCGCTTGCCCCTCCACATGAGTGCGTTCACACTCACCGAACCCGGTCAGGCTCCAGGAGGGGAATCGTCCTCGCTCGGGCGGCCCAGGCATCGACGATGCGGTCCAGGGTGCGCCTGCCCCACCGGCTCATCGTCGGGTTGGAGTCGAGGTAGTACCAGACCAACCCCATCGCCTGCTGGAACGCCCAAGCCATCCCACGCCGCCACTGGACGTCGCCGCATCCGAGCTCGCGGCGGAGGATGCCGCGCTGGGGCTCGTCGAGGAGGTGCCAGGCCGCCACGAGGTCGAGCGCCGGGTCTGCCGGGCCGAAGCCGCCGCCGTCCAGGACGCCGACGAGACGGCCGTCTTCGACGAGGACGTTGGGCGGAATGAGGTCGCGGTGGCACATCGCGTCCTCGTCGACCTCGGGCAGCGTCCGAAGCTCCGCCCAGATCCGCCGCAGGAGGGGTACGTCCAGCAGGTCCTCGCTCTGCCGGAAGCATGTCTCGAGCCACTCGTCGTGGTCCGGGAGGTGCCCGCCGCGGCCGACGCCGTCGAAGCGTCGCCCACGGGTGTCGGCGGCGCGCATCCCGGCGATCAGCTCGGCCAGGTCATGAGCGAACGCGTTCGACCCTGCGGGGTCCTCGACCGTCGCGTCGTGGCCGGACAGCCAGGTCTGGACGCTCCACGGCAGCGGATAGCCCGCGCCCGGCTCCCCGATCGCCACCGGCTCCGGGGTGGGCACGGTGGCGACGTCGGCCAGTTCACGCGTGGCCTCGGCCTCGGCTACCAGCGACGCGCGGGCCTGCGCCGGGTCGTGACCGACCAGCGGGAAGCGGGCGGCCAGGTCGTCGCCGATCCGGAAGATGGCGTTCACGGTCCCGGGCGTACGCAGCTCGGTGACCGGCAGTCCGCGCCACTGAGGGAACTGCACCTCGACCAGCCGGCGGACGGTCTGCGCGTCGACGTGGAGCTGGTCGGCGTGCATCGTCATGCCGCCATCCTCCCGTCGGCGACCGCGGGTGTCCTCCGATTTTCGCGCGGCAGGCTCGGCACCGTGATTGCCCGACCAGCCGCCAGCGCCCGGTCGAGACGACGTCCAGCTTCTCGCCGCGGACCCGGACGGGCACGCCTCGGCGTCGATGACGTTGGACGTGGACGCGGAGCTGTTCGGTGACGACCCGGACGCGGTTGCCACCCGGCTGGACGAGGCGGTCGCGGCGCGGAATGCGGACCATTTGCGGACCGGCAGGGTCGGCGGCGAGGTTGTCGACCTTGGGAAACGGCGAAGCCCAGGCCGTTGACCTGGGCTTCTGTGCCGAGCCGCCTGACGGAATCGAACCGTCGACCTACGCATTACGAGTGCGTCGCTCTAGCCGACTGAGCTAAGGCGGCAACGATCGTCAAGTGTACGGCACCCGACCCGCCCC
>NZ_QGSW01000263.1:0-15207 GCF_003176715.1 Micromonospora sp. S4605 | reverse complement strand
GCGTTGGGAGGGGTGGGCCTGGATGGTGCCGCCTGGGCGGAGCGCGTCCATCCCGCCGGCTCGGGAAGTTTGACCGGGCGATTCGTGGGGACGCTGCGCGACGCCGTTGATCCCGCGTTCCGGCACCGGCCGGTTCGCGGGACGCGGTGGTCCGGGCCCTCCGGCGGTCGCACCCAGGATTGACGGGCGGCGACTCCGGGCATACAGCGCGGTGATGATGTAAGGAGGACAGCATGGCTGACGTGGCGAACGCCCGCACATCCCGCAACGGGAGCGAGCCGTCCACCGCCGAACTGGTGCAGCGGGCCGCGGAGCAGGTCTCCCGGCTGGTCCGCGACGAGTTGGCACTGGCCCGGGCGGAGCTGGCCCAGAAGGGCAAGCACGCCGGCATCGGCATCGGCCTCTTCGGCGGTGGCGGGGCGCTGGCGTTCTACGGTCTCGGTGCCCTGGTCGCCACCGCGATCCTGCTGCTGGACCTGGCCATGCCCGCCTGGCTCGCCGCCCTGATCGTGGCGGTGGCGCTGTTCCTGGTGGCCGGCGTCCTCGCCCTGATCGGCAAGAAACAGGTCAGCCGTGCGGTCCCGCCGGTGCCCGCGGCCACGGTGCGCAGCGTCCGGGCGGACGTGGACACCGTCGCCGCCGCGGTGAAGGACAGGGGACGGGGATGACCGGCAACGGCAGGGGCCCGGACACCGAGGCGCTCCGCGAGGAGATCCGGCGGACCCGGGTCGAGCTGGGCGAGACGATGGAGGCGCTGGCCGCGAAGGCCGACGTCAAGGCACGCCTGCGGTCCTCGGCCGACCAGGCGAAGGAGCGGATGCGGGAGCAGGCGGCGCAGACCATGGCCCGGGTGCGCGGGCAGGCCGCCCAGAAGGCGCAGGTCGCCCGGACCCAGGCGCAGGAGCGGAGCCAGGCGGTACGCCGCAACCCGGCGCCGCTCGCCGCGCTGGCGGCCGGCGCGATGGCCGCCGCGATCGTGTTGTTGATCATCCGGGGGAGGCGTCGGTGAGCAGGAGCATCAACAGGGCCGCGTACAAGCCGGTCGGGGTCCTGCTGGGCCTCGCCGCCGGTACCGTCGCCGGCGCCATCTTCCGGCAGGTCTGGAAGCTGACCGCGGGCGACGGCGAGGCGCCCAGCGCCACCGATGAGGACCGCGGCTGGGGCGAGGTGCTGGCAGCGGCGGCGTTGCAGGGCGCCATCTTCGCGGTCGTCCGGGCCGCAGTGGACCGTGGCGGCGCGGTCGGCGTACGCCGGCTCACCGGCCACTGGCCGGACTGAGACGAGTTCGCGTGGGGCCCCCGAGCCGGTCGGTAAGGGGGCCTTTCGCATGGCGGTAAGCGCCCACCCAGCGGATCTCCGGCAACCGTCAGGTCACATGTCGGAGAATTTCGTCGGGTAGGCTGTGCAGAGTTTTTGCGTACGTGGTTTGCTGTTCCACGCTGTTGAGAGATGGCGTGGGTTGAGAGAAGTCTCCTTCGTGGGGGCCGCCTCAGGCGCCGCTGCTCGAAAACGGCCAACCGGCCGCACGGCGTGCTCGGCCGCCAGTTTTAGAAGGAGATACACATGGCGCAGGGAACCGTGAAGTGGTTCAACGCTGACAAGGGCTTCGGCTTCATCACCGTCGACGGCGGGGGTGCTGACGTGTTCGTCCACTTCTCGGCCATCCAGACCAGCGGCTACCGCACGCTGGAGGAGAACCAGCGGGTGGAGTTCGAGATCGCCCAGGGCCAGAAGGGCCCGCAGGCTGAGCAGGTCCGCCCGATCTGAGCAGCGCCGGCCGGCCCCCGTCGGCCAGTGGGTGATCCGGCCCTCGGATCGACACGAAGCCCCGTATCCCCAGGGATGCGGGGCTTTCCGCGTCTCCGGCGCGGTTGCGTCGGCGGCTCGTGCGGCGCCCGGTCGGATCGCGGCTGGCCGGGTCGCGGCTGGCCGGGTCGCGGTGGGCGGCGCGGCTGGCCGGGGTCACGGGCCGGTCAGCGCCGGCGGCGGGCGCGCAGGCCGAACCAGAGCACGACCAGTCCAACCAGGACGACCACCGGGCCGGCCACCGCCCAGACCCGCCGGTCGGTCATCACACTGTCCTCGACGTACCCCAGGCCCTGCACGGTCCAGACCGCGCCGACGACCACGGCGAGCAGGCCGACAGTGAGCCGGAACCAGCCCCTCACCGCCGTACCCCTGCCCGGACGCGGTTCCGGTCGGTGCCCGCCGTGCTCACCACCGGTCGTGCACCTGCGGCCGGATCAGCTCGTCGTAGACCTCCCGCACGGCGGCCTGCTCGGCGGCCGACAGCGGTGCCAGGCCGGCCACGGCGGCGTTGCGCCCGGCCTGCCCGGCGTCCCGGGCACCGGGGATCACCACGGTGACCCCGGGCTGGTCGACGACCCAGCGCAGCGCGAACTGCGCCATGGTGCGGTCCGCGCCGACCAGCGGCACCAGCCGGCGTACGGCTTCCAGCCCCAGCTCGAAGTCGACCCCGGAGAACGTCTCGCCGACGTCGAACGCCTCGCCGTGCCGGTTGTAGCTGCGGTGGTCGTCGGCGGCGAAGGTGGTGTGCTCGTCGTAGCGGCCGGAGAGCAGCCCGCTGGCCAGCGGCACCCGGGCGATGATGCCCACCCCGGCGGCCGCGGCGGCCGGCAGCACCCGCTCCAGCGGCTTGAGCCGCAACGCGTTGAGGATGATCTGCACGCTCGCCACGCCGGGCCGGGCGATCGCGGTGAGCGCCTGGTCGCAGGTCTCCACGCTGACCCCGTAGCCGGCGATCCGCTTCTCGGCGACCAGGGTGTCCAGCGCGTCGAAGACCGCGTCGTCGGCGAAGACGGCGGTCGGCGGGCAGTGCAGCTGCACCAGGTCGAGCGTGTCCATCCCGAGGTTGGCCCGAGACCGGTCGGTCCATTCGCGGAAGTTGGCCAGGGTGTACGCCTCCGGCGTCTGCGGCACCCGGCGGCCCATCTTGGTGGCCACGGTCAGCCCGGCGTCCGGGCAGTCGCGCAGGAACCGGCCGATCAGCTGCTCGCTGCGCCCGTCGCCGTAGACGTCGGCGGTGTCCAGGAAGGTCACGCCCGCCTCGACGGCGGCGGTGAGCACGCCCATCGCGTCGTCCTCGCTGACCGTGCCCCAGTCGGCGCCGAGTTGCCAGGCGCCGAGGCCGATCACGCCGACGTCCCGGCCCAGCCGGTGGAAGGTGCGCTGCTCCATACCGGAGAGCCTAGTGAGGCCCTTGCCGGCCCGCTCAACCGCCCGTACCGTCAACAAGACGGACGTACGGTTTGGGAGGCTGGCATGTGGGATCCGACGACGTACCTGCGCTACGGCGACGAGCGCTCCCGGCCCTTCCACGACCTGCTGGCCCGGGTGGCGGCCGACCGGCCGCGTGCGGTGGTCGACCTCGGCTGCGGGCCCGGCCAGCTGACCGCCACCCTGGCCGCCCGCTGGCCGGCCAGCCGGGTGGTCGGGCTGGACTCGTCGCCCGAGATGATCGAACGGGCCGCCGACCTGGCCGCCCCGGTCGGCTTCGCCGTCGCCGACGTGCGGGACTGGCGTCCCGACCCGGACGTGGACGTGGTGGTGGCCAACGCGGTGCTCCAGTGGGTCCCCGGCCACCAGGAGCTGCTCGCCCGCTGGGCCCGGGAACTGCCCGCCGCGGCCTGGCTGGCGGTGCAGGTGCCGGGGAACTTCGACGCCCCCTCGCACCGGGCGCTGCGCGAGGTCGCCGGCCGTCCGGCCTGGCGCGCCGAGCTGGCCCCGCTGCTGCGCGAGGCCCCGGTGGACGACCCGGTCGACTACGCCCGGCTGCTGACCGGTGCCGGCTGCGCGGTGGACGCCTGGGAGACTACCTACGTGCACCTGCTGCCGGCCCGCGCCGACGCGGACCACCCCGTACTGGCCTGGATGGAGGGGACCGCGCTGCGGCCCGTGCGGGCTGCCCTGGACGCCGCCGGGTGGGCGGACTTCCGGGCCGAGCTGGGGGTACGGCTCGCGCAGGCGTACCCGGTGCGGCAGGGTCAGGTGTACTTCCCGTTCCGCCGCGTCTTCGTCGTGGCCCGTACCGGCGCCCGTGCCGAGGAGAACCTGTGACCGACCTGCCCACGTTCATCGCCGGACTGCCCAAGGTGGAGCTGCACGTACACCACGTCGGCTCCGCCTCGCCCCGGATCGTCGCCGAGCTGGCCGCCCGCCACGAGGGGCGCAGCCCGGTGCCGGCCGACCCGGCGGCGCTGGCCGACTACTTCGCGTTCCGCGACTTCGCCCACTTCATCGAGGTCTACCTCACCGTCGTGGACCTGATCCGGGACCAGGACGACGTCTGGCTGCTCACCCACGAGGTGGCCCGGGAGCTGGCCCGTCAGCAGGTCCGCTACGCCGAGCTGACCGTCACGCCCTACTCGCACGTGCACCGGGGGATCCCGGCGCCAGCGTTCTGCGAGGCGATCGAGGACGCCCGCAAGCGGGCCGCCGCGGACTTCGGCATCGAGCTGCGCTGGTGCTTCGACATCCCCGGCGAGGCCGGCCTGCCGGCGGCCGAGGAGACCCTGCGGATCAGCCTGGCGGAGAAGCCGGACGGGCTGATCAGCTTCGGCCTGGGCGGCCCCGAGATCGGCGTGCCGCGGCCGCAGTTCAAGCCCTACTTCGACCAGGCCCGCGCGGCCGGGCTGCGGTCGGTGCCGCATGCCGGGGAGACCACCGGTCCGCAGACCGTCTGGGACGCGCTGCGCGACCTCGGCGCGGAGCGGATCGGGCACGGCATCTCCGCCGCCCAGGACCCGGAACTGCTCAGCCACCTGGCCGAGCGGCAGATCGCCCTGGAGGTCTGCCCGACATCCAACGTCCGCACCCGGGCCGTCGCCAGCCTCGACGAGCACCCGCTGCGGCAGCTGGTCGAGGCCGGGCTGCTGGTCACCATCAACTCCGACGACCCGCCGATGTTCGGCACCACCCTCAACGACGAGTACGCGGTCGCGGCCCGGCTGCTGGACGTCGGCCCGGAAGGGCTGGCGACGCTGGCCCGCAACGCGGTGACCGCCTCGTTCCTCGACCCGGCCGGACAGCAGCGGATCAACGCCGAGATCGACGCCTACCTGGCCACCCACCGGCACTGACCGGCCCCGCCGCGCCCTCCACCGCCTGCGGCGCCGGTCGTCCGAACCCGCGCCCGCGTCCCGGCCGGACCGTGCAGGAACCTCGCCCGGGTCCCGCTCCGGGAGACGCGGGAAACTTGCCCGGACGCCGGCCAAGATCGCGCAATAACCATGATGTAGTGGCCTCCCATCGCCGGGAGGCCACTACATCCATGTTCGAGCGCGATTTCCTCGGCAAAGATGGCGCGGGACGGCCGAGTGGAACGGGGAAGAGGTGGGCGCGCGGCGGGAGCAGGTGTGGGGGGACCGTTTCTCCCGCCGCGCGCACGGCTCCACCGGCGGTGGGTGCACGGGGCAACATCCGGTGGAACTGATGGGTTCGTACCTGAATCGTCGCAGTCCCGGGCCGGCGCTGCGGCGCCGTTAACCGAGACCTAAGGAAGACTTGCGCCGGCCCACAGCCGGCCCCGGCCGAGCCCGGCCCGGGCCGGCGACGATTCATTCCGCGCCGAAGCCCCGGCCGCACCGGGCGCCGTCGCCCACCTGCCACCGACCGCCGGCCACCTGCCACCCGCAGTTGGCCACCGGTCGCCGGCTACCTGGCACCCGCCGTCGAGCGCCGGCGGCGTCCGGCCAGGGGCGCGCCGACTGGCCCGGCGGTCGGCGACCGCGTTCGTGCGGCGATTCGGTAGCCGGGCGTTCAGCCAGCGGACGGGCGCTGGCGGGGCCAGCGGCGGCCGGCGCTCTTCTGCTCCCGCGCTTCCCGGGCCATCCGGCCGACCAGCCCGAACCGGTTGACCTGACGCGGCGCCGCCTCCGGATCGGCGAGCAGCATCACCACGCTGGCTCCGCCCAGCCGGGCCCGGTCGATGCTCACCGAGCCGTTGGCCTGCAACGCCACCCGCTTGGCGATGTCCAGCCCGAGGCCGGTCGAGCCCTGGTCGCTGGCGCCCCGGCGCAACGCCCGGTCGGGGTTGGCGATGCCGGGGCCGGCGTCGTCGATCCGGATCGCCACGTAGCCGTCCCGTCGGGAGACCGCCACCTCGAACGCGGTGCCCTGGGGGGTGTAGCGGAACACGTTGCCGATCACCGCGTCCAGCGCGGCGGCCAGCTCGGCCCGCGGCACCGGGGCGGGGATGCGCAGCTGGGCGCCGATCACCCGGTGCGGCCGGTTCTGGTCGCCGGCGAGCGCCGCCCAGAACACCATCCGGTCCCGGACCACCTCACTGACGTCGCACATGGCCGGCCCGGTCTCGTGGGTGACCGCCTTGCGGGTGGTCTTGATCAGTACGTCGATCTCGCCCTCGAGGGTGACGATCGCCTGCCGGATCCGGCGGATGGTGCGCCGGCGGTCCAGCTCCGCCTCGCTGAACGTGCCCACGCTGGTGTCGTCGGACTCCAGCGCCTCGGCGTCCAGGCGCAGCACGGTCAGCGGGGTGCGCAGCCGGTGCGACAGGTCCGCCACCAGTTCCCGCTCGTCGGTGCGGGAGACCACCAGCCGGTCGGCCATCCGGTTGAAGGCGTGCCCGGCCTCGGCCAGCTCGCGCGGCCCGCTCGGCTCGACGCGTACGCCGAGATCGCCGTCGCCCACCGCGAGCGCCGCCCTGGCCAGACCCTGGGCCGACTCGACGGCCCGCGCGGCGACCCGGTCGACCACCAGTACCGCCGCACCGGCCAGCGCGGCGGCCACCCCGAACAGCAGCAGCCAGCGTCCGCCGAGCCCGCCGTCCGACTCGGGCACGAACACCTCGACCACGGCCGTCCGGTCGCCGAGCACCACCGGGTCGAGCCGGACCACGCCGCCGGCCACGTCGACGACCAGCGAGCGGCGTTCGGACCGGGCCCGGTCCAGGTCCGCCGGGCGGGCCCGGCCCGCCGACTCGTCCAGGCCCAGACCGTGCACCACCGGCCGGGTCGCCGGGTCGTCGCCGCTGGCCTCGACGGCCCGGCGCACCACCGCCGGGTCGGTGCTGACCGCGAGCGCCCCGGTCACCAGCGCGCCGCGCCGGGCGGCGTCCGCCACCGCCTCGTCCTGGGTGCGGTCGCCGAGGACCGCTCCGAGGGGGATCAGGAAGGCGAGCGCCGCCAGGGCGCACATGCCGGCCGTGAGCAGGGCCAGCGTGATCCTCAGTCCGGCGCCACCAGCCGGAAGCCGACCCCCCGCACGGTGCGCAGGTAGCGCGGCTTCGCCGCGGACTCGCCCATTTTGCGGCGCAGCCAGTACAGGTGAACGTCGATGGTCTGATCCTCGCCGACCGATGGCTGCCGCCATACCTCCTCCAAGAGCTCCCGGCGGGACACTACCCGGCCCGGACGTGCGGCGAGATACGCCAACAGGTCGAATTCCTTGCGGGTCAGCGCCAGTGGCTCACCGTCGAGGTGGGCGCTGCGCTCGCCGACGTCCACCCGGAGCCCGCCGACGACGTGCACGGCCGGCTGGACGCTCCGGCTGGCCCGGCCCGCCCGGCGCAGCACGGTGGTGATCCGGGCGTCCAGGTGCGCGCCGGTGAACGGCTTGACCATGTAGTCGTCGGCCCCGGCACGCAACAGGCGGACCACCGACTGCTCGTCGTCCCGGGCGGTGGCGATGATGATCGGCACGTCGGTGATGCCGCGCAGCATCCGCAGCGCGTCCGAGCCGTCCAGGTCGGGCAGGCCGAGGTCGAGCACGACGAGGTCGGGTGTCTCGGCGGCGACCCGGCGCAGCGCGTCCAGCGCGGTGCCGACGGCGTGCACGGCGTGCCCCCGGTCGGCGAGGGACCGCAGCATCGCGCCGCGTACGACGTGATCATCTTCGACCAGGAGCACGGTGGCCACCCCAAGACGGTACTGCCCGTGGCAAGTTGATCGCGTTGCGGCGCTCCCGCCAACCCGGCAAGCTGGTACAACGATGTCCTTCACCCTCTTTTCCGACACCCGCCTGGCCCTCGCCCGGGACAGCCTCGCCGGTCTCTCGGTCGGCGACGCCCTCGGCTCGCAGTTCTTCGTCCCCGGCCGGCACCCGGCCGACCTGGCCGCCGGGAAGCTGCCCCCGCCGCCCTGGGCGTGGACAGACGACACCGAGATGGCCTGCTCGGTGGTGGCCGCCCTGGCCTACGCCGGCCGGATCGACCGGGACGCGCTCGCCGCGGCCTTCGCCGAGCGTTGCGAGCCCTATCGGGGGTACGGGCCGGGCGCGGTGACGATCCTGCGGCTGATCCGCACCGGCACGCCGTGGCCGGTGGCGGCCGCGTCCGCCTTCGACGGGCAGGGCTCGTGCGGCAACGGCGCGGCGATGCGGGTCGGCCCGCTGGGCGCGTGGTTCGCCGACTCGACTACCCGGGCGGCCGCGCAGGCCCGGGCGTCGGCGGAGGTGACCCACGCCCACCCGGAGGGGATCGCCGGGGCGGTCGCGGTGGCGGTGGCCGCCGCGCTGGCCACCCGCGCCCGGTTGGACGGGTACCGGCCGGCGCCGGACCGGCTGCTCGCCGCGGTGGCCGCGCTGCTCGACCCGGGCAGCGAGGTGCACCGGGGCGTACGCCGCGCGGTGGACCTGCTCGGCCGGCCGCTTCCGGCGGTGGTCGACGCGCTCGGCAACGGCTCCCGGGTGACCGCCCAGGACACCGTGGCCTTCACGCTCTGGGTGGCCGCGGTGCACCTGGACGACTACCCGGCGGCGATCAGCGCCTGCGTCGAGGCGGGCGGCGACGTCGACACCACGGCGGCGATCGCCGGCGCGGTGGTGGCCGCGCACACCGGCGTCGGCACCCCGGGTGGCGTGCCGACGGAGTGGCTGGCCGCCCGCGAGCCGCTGCCGGACTGGCTGGACTGATCCGCCGCCCACCAGCGCCGCCCGCCGGGCCGGTGTCGTCCCGCGGGCGGGTGTCGTCCCGCGGGCGGGTGTCGCTTCGCCGGGCCGTGCCGCTCGGCGGGGCCGTGCCGTTCGGCGGGGCCGTGCCGTTCGGCCGGCCGGTGCCGCCCGGCCGGGCCGAGACCGGCTGCTGCGCGCCGCCCCCGGCCGTGCGGACAGGTCGACTGCGGGTGGGTGACGCTGGCCGGGCCTTGGGCAGGTCGGCTCAGATCGGGGCCGAACCGCGTACCGCACCGACCGGTGGCCGCGATCCCGCTTCCGCCCCGCCCTGCGGCAACTCCGCCGGTCGGGGTGGCGGACCGTCGTCGCCGGCCGGCGCCGGACTGCCGTCGGCCGGGGTCGGGCTGTCGGTGGCCGGGATCTCCGGGGTCGGGTCGGCGCCTAGCGGCGCTACCGCCCGGCTGTCGACTGCGGCGACCGGCACCTCGTCGAGCACGGACCGGTCGATCGGGGCGGCCGGCTCGCGGCGGCGCCACCGGCTGGCCAGCCAACCGATCGCCGCCCCGCCGCCCAGCCCGGCGAGCAGGCCGGCGGCGAGCAGCGCGTCGGCGTTTCCGCCGTCGTCCGCCCCGGCCCCCGGCGCGGGCGCGCCACCGCCGGCCGCCGACCCGGGCGCCGCGCCTCCGGCGTCCGTACCGCCGGCCGGTCGGGCTCCGTGGCCGGCGTGCCCGGCGACCGCTCCGGGCGCCGCGGGGGACAGGGCCAGCACCGGCGCCCGGTGGGCGCCGGCCGGATCGGCCCAGCGCACCACCGTGCCGTCGGCGTACGTCTGGATCACCTGGAAGGTGAGCCGGTCAACCTGCGGCAGCGGCCCCATGGAGAGGGTGAGCCGGGCCGGGGCGGCGCCGGATCCGGGCATCCGGGTCCAGGTCACCGCGCCGGTGACCGTGTCGAGCCGGATGCCGTGCAGGTCGGTCACCGGCTGGTCCAGCCGGCGGGTGGCGATCCGGGGCGCCCAGCCGTCGACCGACATCGGGTACACCTCGGCGATCGGCGCGTCGGCCGGCAGCCGGACCTCGATCCGGTCGGTCCGGGTGCCGGGCCGCTCCTCGGGCACCACGAACTCCAGCTTCACCGCGTCGCCCTGCCGGGCCTGCGTCGGGTTGGTCGTCACGTCCGCCGCGTCCGCCGTGGCGGGCCAGGCCAGCACGCCGGCCGCGGCCAGGGCGGCCACCGCCCCGGCCCGACGGCCCAGGCCGCGTGTCATCGCCATCTTCGGGTCCCCATCCGTCTCCACGCGGCCGGCACCGGTTTCCAGCCACACCCGGTAGTTCGGATCCCGCGCCGAAATGGTTCAACCGCCCGGTGCCCGGTGCCCGGTGCCCGGTGCCCGGTGCCCGGTGCCCGGTGCCCGGTGCCCGGTGCCCGGTGCCCGTGCCCGGTGCCGGTGCGGCGGCCGGTGCCCGGTCCGTCCAGGCGCACTCGCGGCCGACCGCCGCCCGCTGCTGCCGCCCGCCGGGTGCCGCCCACCGTTCCCTGTGCGGCGACCGGCGCCCGGTGGCCCGGGCGTACCCGCGGCCCGACCGCCGGCTGCTGCTGCCGCACGCCGACCGCCGGCCGCCACTCGTCGGGCGTCGGGCGGATCGACGACCGACCGTCGGGCGGTGGGCGTCGCCGACCGTGCCGGCGCGCACGACCGATAGCATCGGCAGGAGCCGCGTGTCGGCGTACATCCGTTCCGTCTGCTGGAGGAGTCACCGTGTCCGCACCCCGTACCCCCGCCGTGGCCGACCCCGTCGTCGTCGCCGCCGGGACCACGGCGGCCGACGCGGTGGCCGCGGCCGGGCTGCCCGCCGCCGGGCCGAAGGCGATCGTCGTGGTCCGCGATCCGCAGGGCGTGCTGCACGACCTGGACTGGATGCCGGCCGTCGACACCGAGGTCGAGCCGGTCAGCCTGGACTCCCCGGACGGGCTGAACGTGCTGCGCCACTCCACCGCGCACGTGCTCGCCCAGGCCGTGCAGGACATCTTCCCGGAAGCCAAGCTTGGCATCGGCCCGCCGATCGAGAACGGCTTCTACTACGACTTCGCGGTCGACAAGCCGTTCCAGCCGGACGACCTGACCCGGCTCGAGAAGCGGATGCAGGAAATCATCAAGTCCGGCCAGCGGTTCCGCCGGCGGCGCTTCCGCAGCCTGGACGAGGCGAAGGCCGAGCTGGCCGCCGAGCCGTTCAAGCTGGAGCTGATCGACGTCAAGGGCGAGGGCCTGGACTCGTCCGAGGTGATGGAGGTCGGCGGCGGCGAGCTGACCATCTACGACAACCTGGCCGCGAACGAGGACAAGGTCTGCTGGTCGGACCTGTGCCGCGGCCCGCACCTGCCGAGCACCCGGCTGATCGGGGCGTTCAAGCTGATGCGCTCGGCCGCCGCGTACTGGCGGGGGTCGGAGAAGAACCCCCAGCTGCAGCGGGTGTACGGCACCGCCTGGCCGACCCGGGACGAGCTCAAGGCGTACCTGAAGCTGCTGGAGGAGGCCGCCCGGCGGGACCACCGCAAGCTCGGCGCGGACCTCGACCTGTTCAGCTTCCCCGACGAGATCGGCTCCGGGCTGGCGGTCTTCCACCCCAAGGGTGGTGTGCTCAAGCGGGAGATGGAGGACTACGTCCGGGCCCGCCACATCGAGGAGGGCTTCCAGTACGTCGGGACGCCGCACATCTCGAAGGAAGGCCTCTTCCACACCTCGGGCCACCTGCCCTACTACAAGGACACGATGTTCCCTCCGATGCAGATGGAGGGCAGCGACTACTACCTCAAGGCGATGAACTGCCCGATGCACAACCTGATCTACAGGTCGCGCGGGCGGTCCTACCGTGAGCTGCCGATGCGGCTGTTCGAGTTCGGATCGGTCTACCGGTACGAGAAGTCGGGTGTCATCCACGGGCTCACCCGGGTGCGCGGCTTCACCCAGGACGACTCGCACTCGTACTGCACGAAGGAGCAGGCGCCGGCCGAGGTCAAGCACCTGCTGGCGTTCGTGCTCGGCCTGCTGCGCGACTTCGGCATCACCGACTTCTACCTGGAGCTGTCGACCCGGGACGAGTCCCGCCCGGACAAGTTCGTCGGCTCGGAGGAGGACTGGGCGACCGCGACCGCGGTGCTGGAGCAGTGCGCGAAGGAGACCGGGCTGGAACTCGTCCCCGACCCGGGCGGCGCGGCCTTCTACGGCCCGAAGATCTCGGTGCAGGCCAAGGACGCGATCGGCCGTACCTGGCAGATGTCGACCATCCAGTACGACTTCAACCAGCCCAAGGGCTTCGGGCTGGAGTACCAGGCGGCCGACGGCACCCGGCAGCAGCCGGTGATGATCCACTGCGCCAAGTTCGGCTCGATCGAGCGGTTCGTCGGGGTGCTCACCGAGCACTACGCCGGCGCCTTCCCGGCCTGGCTGTCCCCGGTGCAGGTGGTCGGCATCCCGATCCGCGACGAGCACGCCGACTACCTGCACGGGTTCGTGGCGGCGCTGCGCGCCGAGGGGATCCGGGCCGAGGTCGACACCGGCGACGACCGGATGCAGAAGAAGATCCGTACCGCCCAGCAGCAGAAGATCCCGTTCATGGTGATCGCCGGCGACGACGACGTGGCGGCCGGCACCGTCTCGTTCCGCTACCGGGACGGCTCGCAGCGCAACGGGGTGCCGATGGCCGAGGCGGTCGCCCACGTGCTGGACGTGGTCACCACGCGGAGCAACATCGGGCCGTCGGCCGCCTGACCCTGGCGTGAGGAAGGCCCCCCGCGCCGCGGGGGGCCTTCGTCGACGAATCGTCAGCCGTCAGATCCCACAGGTCGGCGCGGACCAGGACCGGCTCGGGCTGTTACCCAGGTGGGTGTGGTCGTTGTGACCCGGGTAGCCGGGGCCGAGGATGTTGGTGAAGCCGTGGTAGCGGGCCTGCTGCGCCAGCCGGCAGAACGAGGGAGACCCGGTCAGGTCGATGCCGTCGCCGTAGAGGTGCCGGCTGTTGGAGGCCCCGCCGACCGCGCTGTTGCAGGTGTAGCTGCGGAAGCCGCTGCTGAGGTAGATCGGCACGTCGCCGAGGGCGTGCCGCATGGCCTGGAGCTTCCACATCGACACCCGCGCGTTGAACTTGGCGGTGCTGGCCGAGACCGCTCCGCCGGACCAGGTGCTGTTGCACTTGTTCCATTCCGCGTAGCTGAAGTTGACCGGGGTGCAGTCGTCGTCCTGCAACGCGTAGATCTTGTTGAAGGTCTGCGGGCCGGCGATGCCGTCCGCGCTCAGGCCGTACGCCTGCTGGAAGCGGGTCACCGCCGCCGCGGTGGCCGGGCCGTACGCGCCGTCGAGGCCGAGCACCGCGCCGTAGCCGGGGTAGCCGGAGACGCGGATCTGGAGTTGCCGGACGTCCTCGCCGGACATCCCCTGGGACAGCGTGCGTCCCCAGGTGTAGCAGCCGTCGGCGTGCGCCGCCCCGGGGGTGAGGGTGACGCCGACCACCGTGGTGGCGGCGGCCAGCGCGAGCGCCGCGAAGAACCTGCCGAGCCGTCGGATCATGGAGCCCTCCATCGGTAAATGGAAGTATCTGAATGCATGGGATTTTCAGGGGCGCGCTTTGATTCGTCAACAACTTGCAGGAACGGACATCCCACCGGCGGGCGTCGCCGCCGGCCGGGCCGGGTCCGTAGGATCGGCTTGTGACAGGGGCGGAACGGCACACGGACAGCGGCATGGCCGACGGCCTGGAGCGGCTCTGGACGCCGCACCGGATGACCTACATCTCCGGCGAGGACCGGCCAGAGGGCGGCTACGAGAAGCCCACCGGTTGCCCGTTCTGCCTGGCGCCGGGACGACCGCCGGAGGAGAGCCTGGTGGTGGCGCGGGGCGAGCACGTCTTCGTGGTGCTCAACCTCTACCCGTACAACCCGGGCCACCTGCTGGTCTGCCCCTACCGGCACGTCGCCGACTACACCGACCTGGACGCGGCGGAGACCGGCGAGCTGGCGACCTACACGCAGACCGCGATGCGGGTGATCCGCAAGGTCAGCAACGCGCACGGGTTCAACCTCGGCATGAACCAGGGCGGGGTGGCCGGGGCCGGGATCGCCGCGCACCTGCACCAGCACGTGGTGCCGCGCTGGGGCGGCGACGCCAACTTCATGCCGGTGATCGGCCGCACCAAGGTGCTGCCCCAACTGCTCGGCGACACCCGGGACCTGCTGGCCCGCGCCTGGCCGTCCTGAATCGGCCGCGTGCCACCCGTCCGGGCCCGCCGGGTGGCACGATCTGCCGATGGCAGTCAGCACGCGGACGTTGGGCCGCAGCGGCATCGAGGTCAGTGCCCTCGGCATGGGGTGCTGGGCGATCGGTGGCCCGCGGGCCGAGGGCAGCCAGCCGCTGGGCTGGGGCGCGGTCGACGACGAGGAGTCGGTCCGCGCCGTGCGGCGCGCGCTCGACCTCGGCGTCACCCTCTTCGACACCGCCGACACGTACGGGGCGGGCCACGGCGAGCGGATCCTCGGCCGCGCGCTCGCCGGCCGGCGGGACCAGGCGGTGATCGCCACCAAGTGGGGCTACACCTTCGACGAGGCGACCCGGCAGGCGACCGGGGAGGACGCCTCCCCGGCGTACCTGCGGCGGGCCGTGCACGACTCGCTGCGCCGGCTGGACACCGACCGGATCGACCTCTACCAGCTGCACCTGGCCGACCTGCCGGTGCCCCGGGCCGAGGCGCTGGTCGGCACCCTGGAGGACCTGGTCGCCGACGGCCTGATCCGGGGGTACGGCTGGAGCACCGACCGCCCCGACCGGGCCGCCGCGTTCGGCCACGGCGCCCCGCGCGCCACCGCCGTGCAGCACGCCCTCTCGGTGCTCCGCGACGCCCCCGAGCTGCTCGCCGTCTGCGACAAGTACGACCTGGCCAGCGTCGTCCGGGGGCCGCTCGGGATGGGGCTGCTCACCGGCAAGTACACCGCCGGCTCCACGCTGCCCCGCGACGACGTGCGCGGGGTCGCGCCGGGCTGGCTGGAGTGGTTCCGCGGCGGCCGGCCGGCCCCGGAGTGGCTGCGCCGGGTCACCGCGGTGCGGGCGGCGCTCACCGGCGACGGGCGCACCCTGGCCCAGGGCGCGTTGGGCTGGATCTGGGCCCGCAGCGGCCGGAGCGTGCCGATCCCCGGCTGCCGTACGGTCGCCCAGGTCGAGGAGAACGCCGGCGCGCTGCGCTGGGGGCCGCTGCCGCCGGACCAGTTCGCCGAGGTGGAACGCCAGCTCGCGGCCCTGCGCGCGGCGGCGCTGCGCTCCGCCGACCCGGCCCTACTGGCCCAGCCCCACCC
>NZ_QGSW01000042.1:0-15550 GCF_003176715.1 Micromonospora sp. S4605 | reverse complement strand
CACCGACCCGCCCCGGGACACCGCCGCGGTCGGCGGCCCGGGTCGCCCGCCGCAGGGCGGCCGGTCCTCGGGCGAGGCCAACCCGCCCTGGCCGGCCGGGTCCGCCGAAGCGGCCGGCGGCGCCCCGGCGGTGGTGCCGGTGCAGCGCGGTGACGACCCGGCCGAGCCGGCTGCCGGTGAGCCGGAGGAGGCCGCGCCGGAGGCGCGCCGGGGCGCGCCGGGCGGCCGGCCGAGCCGACCGCCGGTCGGGTTGACCGAGCGCGAACTCCAGGTGCTGCTCGGCATGGCGGAGGGCAAGAGCAACGCGGAGATCGGTCGCGAGCTGTTCGTCTCGGAGGACACCGTCAAGACGCACGCCCGCCGGCTGTTCCGCAAGCTCGGCGCCCGGGACCGGGCGCACGCGGTGGCCGCCGGCTTCCGCGCCGGCCTGGTGGCCTGAACCGCCGGTGACGGGCCGGTCGGCTACCAGCGGGTCCACGGCACCGCGGAGCGGCCGATCGACGTGCTGCGAGCGGCGTCGGCGGGCGGGCGTCAGTCGGCGGCGCTGGGCTCGTCCTCGGTGCCCTCGGTCAGGGTGTCGTGCACCCCGTCGGCGTAGCCGCGGGCGTAGTCCCAGGTGACGTAGTGATCCGGATCCGGGTCGTAGGCCGGCTCGTGCACCCGGGGGCGGCCGGAGTTGAGCAGGTGGCGCAGGTTGCCGCGGAGCAGGTCCCAGTCGAAGTAGTGCGGCTCCCGGCAGTCCTCACACTCGATCACCAGCCCGCGGATCCCGATCGGGGCCAGCAGCGCCTGGTAGATCTCCAGGTCGGCAAGATCCTCCAGCACGTCCTGCCGCTCGCCCTCGGTCAGCGGGTCGAGCGGCGCGTCGTCCCCCGGATCGTGCAGGCCCGCTGCCGGATCGGCCGGGTCGCCGTTGAACGGGTCGATGGGCTCGTCGTGCACACCATCACCGTAGACCTACCGCAGCGGCGACGCCCGCCCCCCGGCCGGCGGCGTCCGCGCCCGCCGCCGGCGGGTCCGGCCCAGGTCACTGGGTACGATGGGGCGACGCGCCGTCACCCGGCGTACGCCGGTGCCCGTCCGCGCCACCTCGCTGAAGCCCGTCCGAGCAGCTCAGGGGAGCAATCGTGGAAATTTCGCCCAGCACCGACCTGTCGAGCGGCGCCGACCACGGCGAGCTGGCCGGTCACCTGCCGGAGCTGCCCGCCGGCTCCGCCCGGGTGGTGCCGCTCGGGCTGACCTTCGACGACGTGCTGCTCCAGCCGGGCGAGTCGGACGTGGTGCCGAGCCGGGTCAACACCGTGACGAAGCTGACCCGCAACATCAGCCTCTCGATCCCGCTGCTGTCCAGCGCGATGGACACGGTGACCGAGGCGCGGATGGCGATCGCGATGGCCCGCCAGGGCGGCATCGGCGTGCTGCACCGCAACCTGTCGGTGGAGGACCAGGCCCTCCAGGTCGACCTGGTCAAGCGCTCCGAGTCCGGCATGATCACCAACCCGGTCACCGCCAGCCCGGAGGACACCCTCCGCGAGGTCGACTCGCTCTGCGGCCGGTACCGGATCTCCGGTGTGCCGGTGGTGGACGGCGAGGGCCAGCTGGTCGGCATCGTGACCAACCGGGACATGCGCTTCGTCACCGACCCGGCCACCCCGGTCCGCGACATCATGACCCGGACGCCGCTGGTCACCGCGCCGGTCGGCGTGAGCAAGGACGAGGCGCTGGCCCTGCTGCGCCAGCACAAGGTCGAGAAGCTGCCGATCGTCGACGGGGCCGGCAAGCTGCGCGGGCTGATCACCGTCAAGGACTTCACCAAGAGCGAGCAGTACCCGAACGCGACCAAGGACGAGGCCGGCCGGCTCCGCGTCGCCGCCGCGATCGGCGTCGGCGAGGACTCGTACAAGCGGGCCCGGGCGCTGGTCGACGCGGGCGTCGACGTGCTCATCGTGGACACCGCGCACGGCCACCAGCGGGCCGTGCTGGACATGGTCCGCCGGCTCAAGAAGGACGTGAGCGTCGACATCGTCGGCGGCAACATCGCCACGTACGCCGGGGCCAGGGCGCTGGTCGAGGCGGGTGCCGACGGGGTCAAGGTCGGGGTCGGCCCGGGTGCGATCTGCACCACCCGGATCGTCGCCGGCGTCGGCGTACCGCAGATCACCGCGATCATGGAGGCGGCCCGGGCCGCGCGTCCGGCCGGCGTGCCGGTGATCGGCGACGGCGGCATCCAGTACTCCGGCGACATCGCCAAGGCCCTGGTCGCCGGTGCCGACACGGTGATGCTCGGCAGCCTGCTGGCCGGCTGCGAGGAGAGCCCCGGCGAGCTGATCTTCGTCAACGGCAAGCAGTTCAAGGCGTACCGGGGGATGGGTTCGCTGGGCGCGATGCAGTCCCGGGGGCAGGCCAAGTCCTACTCGAAGGACCGCTACTTCCAGCAGGACGTGACCAGCGACGAGAAGCTGGTCCCCGAGGGCGTCGAGGGTCAGGTGCCGTACCGGGGGCCGCTGGCCCGGGTGGCCCACCAGCTGGTTGGTGGCCTGCGGCTCGCCATGGGATACGCCGGCGCGGAGAGCATTCCTGAGCTGCACAGCCGGGGCCAGCTCATCCGGATCACCGCGGCCGGGCTCAAGGAGAGCCACCCGCACGACATCCAGATGACCGTCGAGGCGCCCAACTACCACACCCGCTGAACCCCCACCCCCAACCACCTGGAGTCCCCCATGCGTGACGTGGTCGAGATCGGGCTGGGTAAGACCGCGCAACGCGGCTACCACCTGGACGACATCGCCATCGTGCCGAGCCGCCGGACCCGGGACGTCGACGACGTCTCGACCAACTGGCAGCTCGACGCCTACCAGTTCGGCATCCCCTGCGTCGGGCACCCCTCCGACGCCACCATGAGCCCGTCCTCCGCGGTCCGGCTCGGCCAGCTCGGCGGCCTCGGCGTACTCAACGTCGAAGGGCTGTGGACCCGCTACGAGAACCCGACCAAGGTGCTCGAGGAGCTGGCCGCGCTCGACGAGGACGCCCGCGCCACCAAGCGGCTCCAGGAGGTGTACGCCGAGCCGATCCGCCCCGACCTGATCGCCGAGCGGGTCCGCGAGCTGCGCGCCGGCGGCGGGACGGTGGCCGTCCGGGTCTCCCCGCAGCACACCCTGGCGCTGGCCCCGGTGATCCTGGACGCCGGCGTCGACATCCTGGTCATCCAGGGCACCATCGTCTCCGCCGAGCACGTCTCGACCACCGACGAGCCGCTCAACCTCAAGGAGTTCATCGCCGACCTCGACCTGCCGGTCATCGTCGGCGGCTGCACGGACTACAAGACCGCGCTGCACCTGATGCGGACCGGCGCGGCCGGTGTGATCGTCGGCATCGGCGGCGACGAGTGGTCCACCACCGAGTCGGTGCTCGGCATCCGGGTGCCGATGGCCACCGCCATCGCGGACGCCGCGGCGGCCCGGCGCGACTACCTGGACGAGACCGGCGGCCGGTACGTGCACCTGATCGCCGACGGCGACCTGCAGACCTCCGGCGACATCGCCAAGGCGCTCGGCTGCGGCGCGGACGCGGTGATGCTCGGCGAGCCGCTGTCGCTCTGCACCGAAGCGCCGGCCGGCGGCGCCTGGTGGCACTCCGCCGCCAGCCACCCGTCGCTGCCGCGCGGCGCGTTCGAGGTGGCTGGCGAGCCGCTCGGCTCGATGGAGCAGCTGCTCTTCGGCCCGGCCGACGAGCCGGACGGGCAGCTCAACCTCTTCGGCGGGCTGCGCCGGGCGATGGCCAAGTGCGGCTACCGCGACCTCAAGGAGTTCCAGAAGGTCGGCCTGGTCCTCGACCGCTGACCCTGGACGGGTCCCGCCGAGGCGCCCCGGACCCGCACCCGCCGGGAAGAGACACCACCCGCACCGGCCGCGCCGATAGGCTCGGCCGGTGCGTCGTACTCGTGACCTGATCCCGCTGGCGCTGGCCACCGTGGCGACGGTCGGGCTGTTGACCGCCTGCCCCGGCTCCGACGACCGGGAGGGCGACCCCGACGCTCTCCGCGCGGGCAGCGCCGACCTCGCCGACCCGTACGTGCCGGGCGCCGGCAACGGTGGGTACGACGTCTCGCACTACCGGCTGGCCGTCCGGTACGACCCGGCGACCGACCGGCTGAGCGGACGCGCGACGGTCACCGCGACGGCGAGCCACGGGCTGTCCCGGTTCACCCTCGACCTGGCCGGCCTCGACGTCAGCGCGGTCACCGTCGGCGGTAGGCGCGCCGAGCACCGGCGCGACGGCGACGAGCTGGTGGTCACCCCGGCCGACGGGATCCCGCGGGGCGGGCAGTTCGCGGTCGAGGTCGAGTACGCCGGGGTGCCGGCCCCGGTCCCCGACGGCGTGCTCGGCAACGGCGGCTTCCAGCACACCGCCGACGGCGCGATCGCGCTCGGCCAGCCGCACTCGGCGGCCACCTGGTTCCCGGTCAACGACCACCCGGCCGACAAGGCCACCTACGACATCGAGGTGACCGTCCCGGAGGGGTTGGAGGCGCTGAGCAACGGGGTGCCGGGGGAGCGGACGACCGCCGACGGCTGGACCACCTGGCGGTGGGCCGAGCGGGCACCGATGGCCAGCTACCTGACCACCCTGGTGATCGGGGACTACCAGGTGCGGACCGGCACCCACGCCGGCAAGCCGATGGTCACCGCCGTGCCGGCGGGCCTGCCGGCCACCGGCCCGGAGGCCGCCTCGCTCGCCCGGACCGGGGAGATCGCCGACTTCCTGGCCAGCCGCTTCGGGCCGTACCCGTTCGACTCGTACGGCGGGATCGTGGTCACCGACGACCGGATCGGCTACGCGCTGGAGACCCAGTCCCGGCCGGTGTACGGGCCGGGCTTCTTCCGCGGCGGCCGGCCCAACACCGGGGTGGTCGCCCACGAGTTGGCCCACCAGTGGTTCGGCAACAGCGTGGCGCTGAGCAGGTGGAGCGACATCTGGCTCAACGAGGGGTTCGCCAGCTACGCGGAGTGGCTGTGGGAGGAGCACGACGGCGGCCGTACCGCGCAGCGCAACTTCGAGCTCCAGTACGTCGCCACCGACTGGTCCCGGCCGTCCGTCGACCCGGGACCGACGCAGATGTTCGGCTCCGCCGTCTACAAGCGCGGTGCGCTGGCCGTGCACGCGCTGCGCCGCACCGTGGGCGACGAGACCTTCTTCCGCATCCTGCGAAGCTGGACCGCCGAGCGGCGGAACGGCAACGCCACCACCGCCGACCTGATCGCGCACGCCGAACGGGTCGCCGGGCGGCCGCTGCGCCCGCTCTTCGACGCCTGGCTGGTCGGCGCCAGCGCCCCCGCCCTGCCGTGACGGGTCCCTGATCGACGGTCGGTAGGCTGCCGCCGGGCGGGCCGGCCGCGACGCGGGTCCCCCGGTGGCCGCCGCCCGGCCGGACCGGTCGGCGGGACGGCCGCTCGGCACAGGGAGGGGCGAGGCGATGGCGCTGCCGCGGCGGGTTCTGCTGGTTACCGGCCTGCTGGTCACCGGGGCACTCGGCGTGGGCGGGTGCGGATCCTCGGCGGAGCCCGGGATCGGCTCGGCCGCCCCGTCGCCGAGCAGCACCCGGCAGTTCAAGCCCGGCGGCGCCGGGGTGGGCGACGACTACTTCCCGACCTACGGCAACGGTGGCTACGACGTCGGCCGGTACACGGTCAAGGTGCGCTACGACCCGGCGACGGACCGGCTCACCGGCACCACCACCGTGCAGGCCGCCGCGACCGCCAACCTCTCCGCGTTCAACCTGGACCTGGCCGGGTTGACCGTGCGCGAGGTGACGGTGGACGGCGCCCCCGCCCGGCACTCCCGCAAGGGCGACGAACTGGTGGTCACCCCGGCCCGCGGCCTGATCGCCGGCAACGGCTTCGTCGCCGAGATCAGCTACGACGGCGAGCCGGCGGCGCTGCCTAACGAGACCCTCGGCGCGGGCGGTTTCCTGCACACCTCCGACGGCGCCATCGCGCTCGGCCAGCCGGAGTCGGCGAGCACCTGGTTCCCGGTCAACGACCACCCCTCCGACAAGGCCAGCTACGACTTCGAGATCACCGTGCCGGACGGGCTGACCGCGGTGAGCAACGGCGTGCCGGTGGGCCGGACCAGCGCGGACGGCTGGACCACCTGGAAGTGGGCCGAGCGCAACCCGATGGCGAGCTACCTGAGCATGGTGGCGATCGGCAAGTTCCGGCTGACCCGGGGTGAGCACAAGGGACGGCCGGTGTTCCACGCGGTCACCACGAAGCTCGCCAAGGGGGCGGCGGACCGGTCGATCGCCGAGACGGTGAAGGTCGCCGACTACCTGGAGCGGCTCTTCGGGCCGTACCCGTTCGAGTCGTACGGCGCGGTGGTGGTCTCCGACGACCGGATCCGGTACGCGCTGGAGACGCAGAGCCGCCCGGTCTACGCCGCGTCCTTCTTCCGGCAGGGCGAGAACACCGGGGTGGTCGCGCACGAGCTGGCCCACCAGTGGTTCGGCAACAGCGTGGCGCTGACCAGGTGGCAGGACATCTGGCTCAACGAGGGGCTGGCCACGTACGCCGAGTGGCTCTGGACCGAGCACGACGGCGGGCGCACCGCCGCGCAGACCTTCGACGCGCGGTACGCCGGCGCGGCGAGCCGGGTGTGGCGCACCCCGCCGGGCAAGCCGGGGGTGGAGAACCTGTTCGGCGAATCGGTCTACCAGCGCGGCGCGATGACCGTGCACGCGCTGCGGGTGACGGTCGGCGACAAGGCGTTCTTCGAGATCCTCAAGACCTGGGCGGCGGAGAAGCGGCACGGCAACGGCACCACTGCCCAGTTCGTGGCGCTGGCCGAGCGGATCTCCGGCGAGCGGCTGGACGACCTCTTCGACGACTGGCTCTACGGCACCGAGCGCCCCGCCCGCCCCGAGCGGCGCTGACCCCGACCCGCCCGGGAGGGCACCGCCCGCTCCGGGCGGCCGGGCGGGGCTGCGCAGCACCGCCCGGCCGGGTCAGGTCTTGACCCGCAGCTGCGGGTGGTCGGCGAGGTACGCGTCCGCCCGGCCGGCGCGCAGCGCGGTGAGGAAGTCCCGGCCCACCTTGGTGAGCTGCTCGCCCCGGTAGCCGCTGCCCCGCCCGACCGCGCCGCCCGGGAGCCCGACCAGGACGAACCGCTCCGCCGGCAGCTCGCCGAGGGCGTACGCGAAGTCGATGATCCGCCGCCCGCCGAGGGCGGAGTAGACAAGCGTGTCGCCGAGCGCGGCGACCACCTGCTCCACCCGTTCCGGCTGGCGGGCCAGGTCCTGGTCGAGGATCTTGCGGACCAGGGCCCGGACCAGCTGCTGCTGGTGTCGCTGCCGGGCGTAGTCGCCGCCGGTGAGGTAGCGCTGCCGGGCGTAGTCGAGCGCCTGCCAGCCGGTCAGGTGCCGCTGGCCCTTCTCGTAGACCATCTGCGGCCCGGTGTAGCCGCCGGGCGCCGGGTCGCGGTGTCGGCCGTCCGGGCGGCGGTGTCGGGAGGCCACCCGCTGGTCGACGTAGACGTCCACCCCGCCGAGGGTGTCCACCAACTTGTCGAAGCCACCGAAGGTGACCACCGCGCCGGCGTCGATGCGCAACCCGGTGTAGCCGCTGACGGTGCTGCGCAGCAACTCGTAGCCCTGCGCGGTGCTCGGCTGCTTCGGCTTGCCCGGCACCCGGCTGCCGTAGCTCATCGCGTGGGTGAGCTTGGTCCGCCCGCCGCGGTAGCCGGCCTTGGGGAACGCCGGGATGTCCACCACCAGGTCGCGGGGGAGCGAGAAGAGGTACGCCCGGCCGAGGCCCTTCGGCACGTGCAGCACCAGTACGGCGTCGGCGTGCGGCTCCCAGCCGGGCACGCTGACCCGGGTGTCCACGCCGACCAGCAGCAGGTTGAGCGGGCCGGTGATGTCCGCGCCCGGCGGTGGGCCGGTCGGGCTCGGGCTGGCGCTCGGCGGGCCGGCCGGGGTGGCGCTCGGGGTGCCGGCGGCCGGTGTTCCGGACCCACTGTCGGAGCCGACCAGCCGGGTCACCACCACCGCGGCGGTCGCCGCCAGCACCACGGCGGTGAGCACCGCCAGCCCCAGCAGCCAGCGGCGCCGTGGCGTCCGCGATCGGAGGACCATGTCGACCCCTCTCCCCGTACCTGACTCGACGCTCCGACGGTGGCCTCGGGTTGCGTCCGGGGGCGGCGGGCGGTGGACGGGGTGCATGATCGCGCGAAAACTGCCCCTGGCGCGACAGCTACTGACCGGTAATGATGCGTCCATGCGGTACGACGTGCTCGTCATCGGGTCCGGCTTCGGCGGCAGCGTGACCGCGCTGCGGCTGGCCGAGAAGGGCTACACCGTCGGCGTGCTGGAAGCCGGGCGGCGGTTCGCCGACGACGAGTTCCCGCAGACCTCCTGGCGGCTGCGCCGCTTCCTCTGGGCGCCGAAGCTGGGCTGCTACGGCCTGCAACGGATCACCCTGCTCCGCCCCGCCGACCGCCGGGCCGGCGGCGGGGTGATGGTGCTTTCCGGCACCGGGGTCGGTGGCGGCTCGCTGGTCTACGCGAACACCCTCTACGAGCCGCTGCCCGCGTTCTACGCCGACCCGCAGTGGCGGGACATCACCGACTGGCGCGACGAACTGGCCCGGCACTACGACCAGGCGAAGCGGATGCTCGGCGTCACCACGTACCCGATGGTCACCGGCGCGGACCGGGCGATGCGGGCGGTGGCCGAGCGGATGGGGGTGGGGCACACCGTGCACGCCACCCCGGTCGGGGTGCACATCGGCCGCCCCGGCGAGCGGGTCGCCGACCCGTACTTCGGCGGCGCCGGCCCGGAGCGCACCGGCTGCACGCACTGCGGCGCCTGCATGACCGGCTGCCGGCACGGGGCGAAGAACACCCTGGTGAAGAACTACCTCTGGCTGGCCGAGCGGCTCGGCGTGCGGGTGCACCCGCTGACCACGGTGACCGCGGTCCGGCCGGCCGCCGACGGCGGCTACGCGGTGGAGACCGTCCGCACCGGGGCGTGGCTGCGTCGGCGCCGCCAGGTGATCCACGCCGACCAGGTGGTCTTCGCCGCCGGCGCGCTCGGCACCCAACGGCTGCTGCACGAGATGAAGGCCACCGGCGCGCTGCCCGCGCTCTCGCCCCGGCTCGGCGAGCTGACCCGGACCAACTCGGAGGCCATCCTCGGCGCCTCGGTGCCCCGCAGGCAGGCCCGGGCGCAGGGGATCGACTTCACCGAAGGGGTGGCGATCACCAGCTCGTTCCACCCCGACCCGCAGACCCACATCGAGCCGGTCCGCTACGGCCGGGGCTCCAACGCGATGGGGCTGCTCCAGTCGCTGCTGGTCGACGGCGGGCCGCACCGGGTACGTCGCTGGCTGGGCATCCTGCTGCGCCAACCCGGCACCGCGGCCCGGATGCTCAGCGTGCGCGGCTGGTCGGAGCGTACGGTGATCGCCCTGGTCATGCAGTCCGCCGACAATTCACTGACCACCCGGTTCCGGCGCGGCCCGTTCGGCCGGCGGCTGGTCTCCGGCCCCGGCCACGGTACGCCCAACCCGACCTGGATCCCGGCCGGCAACACCGCCGCCCGGCTGCTTGCCGAGGAGATCGGCGGGGTGCCCGGCGGTTCGCTCACCGAGCCGTTCGACATCCCGATGACCGCGCACATCCTGGGCGGGGCGGTGATCGGCGCCACGGCCGCCGACGGGGTGATCGACCCCTGGCACCGGGTCTACGGGCACCCCGGGCTGCACGTGGTGGACGGCGCGGCGATCTCGGCGAACCTCGGGGTGAACCCCTCGCTGACCATCACCGCCCAGGCCGAACGCGCCATGTCGTTCTGGCCCAACAAGGGGGAGGCGGACCCGAGGCCCCCGCTCGGTGAGCCGTACCGCCGCCTGGACCCGGTCCCTCCACGCCAACCCGCGGTCCCGGCCGACGCCCCCGGCGCCCTCCGCTCCTGACCTGGCCGGCGCCCGGGTCAACCCGCCGGGCGTCGGAGCACGGGTTCGCGCCGGTCCGTCCAGGCGACCAGTGCCGCGTGCGGGAGGGTCAGCGCGGCCAGCACGGCGACCGTCGCGGGCAGCGGGTCCGTCCGGTGTCCGGGCCAGGTGACCAGGGCGAGCAGGGCGGCGACGGCGACCACCGTGGGGACCGCCGCCTGCCGCACGAAGCGACGCAGCGGCGGTCCGACCCGCCCGGCCGCCAGGTCGGCCGCGTTCCCCGGGTCGTGTCGCAGCAACCGGGCGACGTGGCGGCAGGAGTGCCAGGCCGCGAAGTACGCCCCGATGGCCAGGGCCGGCGGCACGGTGCTGAACAGCGCGGCGAGGAGGGCCGGTGGGACGGCGTCGCGGGCGCGTCCGGCGCGTACGTCCCGGATCGCGGTGACCGCGACCGCGCACAGCACGGTGGTCAGTGCCAGCGTCCTCACCTCGACGGTGAGCAGCGCCGGTGCCCGTGGAGCCACCGCGGCCAGCAACGGGTCGACCTGGTCCCGCCACAGCGCCAGCGGGACGACCACCGGCGGTCCCCCGTACGCGAGCACGGCGGCCACCCTCGGCCGGATCGGTCGGCGGTCCCGCTCGGCGTGGAACGCCTCGTCAGCGGTGCCGAAGTGGACAACCGACACGATGAGGAAGCCGACCAGCGCCAGGTCCGGCGCGGCTCGGAAGGCCGCCAGCCCGGCGCCGGCCACGGCCGGGTAGGCGACCAGCAGCGCGACGCGCGCCGACACCGGGCGGGCGCGCGCCGACAGCCAGGCGGGCACCAGGTGGTCGACGGCGCCGTGCGGGAGCCCGAGGAGTAGCCCCGCGAGCAGGAAGGCCGGCGAGCTGACCGGCCCATCGGCGTCGATCAGTGGCGACAGCGCCAGCAGTCCGCCGAGCGCGAGCTGCGACACCGTCCCGGCGCACCGCAGCAGCCGGTCCGGCCTTCGCGGTCCCCCCGCCGCGTCGGTCGCGCCCGACGGCGGCCGTGCGGTCCGGCTGTCCGCCACCGGCACCCCGGGGCCGACGCCGCGCGCCGGGTCAGACGACGGTGAGGTGACCACGGTCGGACAGGGTGCGGAGCCGGCCGAGATCGAGGATGCTCCAGCCCACCTTCGTGAGGATGGACAGCAGGACGAAGAGCAGACTGGTGGTGGCGGAGCTGATCAGGCCGAGACCGGTCGGGCCGATCATCCAGAACAGGGGGTAGCCCACCCAGAGCACGCTGAGCGCCAGGGCGGCCTCGGTGTACACCGCCGCGATCGGTTCCGGCTGGCGGTGCGCGTGGGTGCGCAGCGGTCCCCAGACCAGGCCGTAGATCCCGAGGAACGCCAGGACCCCGATCGTGAACAGGGTGTATCGGATCGTGGCGTCCGCCGCGAGCTCGGCGGTCACCCCGCTGAGGAACACCACCAGGTTCGTCCCGACGAGGGCACCGGCCAGTCCCCAACGGCGCCCGGGCAGCGAGTGCGTCGCGGTCAGCACCAGCGCCATCAGCAGCAGGGGGGAGGTGACCGCCCAGTCGACGTACCGCGCCCAGTAGAGCGTGTGGCCGGCCACCTCCGCCCGGCCGCCGCCCAGCGCCATGACCAGGTACCAGAAGCCGGACCAGAGCGGGATCGCGATCGCCACCCGGTACTCGCTGACCGGGACTCCCCGCGGGTTGGCCTGCCAGCGGGTGAACAGCACGACCCCGGCGGCCATGGCGGCGACGTACATCCACAGCCACCACTCGGTCATGCCCACTCCTCGGCCGACTCCTGACGCGCCGCGCCCACCCGGCTGCGCGCTTCCGACGCGCCGGGCGCACGCCGGCCCGCCGATGCCACGCATCCGCCCGAGGTCCCGTGCGGGAGCCGGTGCCGGGCGACAGGAACACCGTATACAGGCCAAAAGCCGCAGATCTGCCTAATGGCTCCCGCGGGTGGGATGGCGGCGCGTCAGATCACCTGCACGGTGGCCGACAGCACCTCCCGGGTGGCGGGCGGGGTCCGGCTCCACGACCCGGCGGGGTGTGGACGGGAGTGGCCGTGACGGTGGGTAGGCTTTCTGCACATGAGCACGCCTCGCCCCGTCCTCGTGGTGGACTTCGGAGCCCAGTACGCCCAGCTCATCGCGCGCCGGGTGCGCGAGGCCAACGTCTACTCGGAGATCGTGCCGCACTCGATGCCGGTCGCCGAGATGCTGGCGAAGGACCCGGCCGCGATCATCCTGTCCGGCGGCCCGGCCAGCGTCTACGTTCCGGAGGCGCCGCAGATCGACGCCGGCATGTTCGACGCCGGGGTGCCGGTCTTCGGCATCTGCTACGGCTTCCAGGCGATGGCCCAGGCGCTCGGCGGCACGGTGGCCCGCACCGGCAACCGCGAGTACGGCGGCACCCCGCTGCGCGCCCGACCCGAGGCCGGCGTGCTGCTCCGCGACCTGCCGGACGACCTGCCGGTCTGGATGAGTCACGGCGACTGCGTGACCGAGGCCCCGGCCGGCTTCACGGTGACCGCCGAGTCGGCGGGCGCGCCGGTGGCCGCGTTCGAGGACCTGGCTGGCCGCCGCGCCGGCGTGCAGTTCCACCCGGAGGTCGGGCACACCGCGTACGGCCAGGAGATGCTGCGCCGCTTCCTCCACGACATCGCCGGCATCGAGCCCACCTGGACGCCGGAGAACATCATCGACGAGCAGGTGGCCCGGATCCGCGAGCAGGTCGGTGACAAGGAGGTCATCTGCGGCCTGAGCGGCGGGGTCGACTCCGCGGTCGCCGCCGCGCTGGTGCACAAGGCCGTCGGCGACCAGCTCACCTGCGTCTTCGTCGACCACGGCCTGCTCCGCGCCGGTGAGGCCGAGCAGGTGGAGAAGGACTACGTCGCCGCCACCGGGATCAAGCTGAAGGTGGTCGACGCCGCCGACCGGTTCCTCGGCGCGCTGGCCGGGGTGACCGACCCGGAGCAGAAGCGCAAGATCATCGGCCGGGAGTTCATCCGGGTCTTCGAGGCCGCCGCCCGCGAGGTCGCCGCGCACGGCGACGTCGAGTTCCTGGTGCAGGGCACCCTCTACCCGGACGTGGTGGAGTCCGGCGGCGGCAGCGGCACCGCCAACATCAAGAGCCACCACAACGTCGGCGGTCTCCCGGAGGACCTGAAGTTCGCCCTGGTCGAGCCGCTGCGCACGCTCTTCAAGGACGAGGTCCGCACGCTCGGCCTCCAGCTCGGCCTGCCCGAGGCGATGGTCTGGCGACACCCGTTCCCGGGGCCGGGCCTGGCCATCCGGATCATCGGCGCGGTGGACCGGGAGCGGCTGGACGTGCTGCGCCGGGCCGACCTGATCGCCCGCGAGGAGCTGAGCGCCGCCGGGCTGGACCGGGGCGTCTGGCAGTTCCCGGTGGTGCTCCTGGCCGACGTGCGCAGCGTCGGGGTGCAGGGCGACGGGCGCAGCTACGGGCATCCCGTGGTGCTGCGCCCGGTCTCCAGCGAGGACGCGATGACCGCCGACTGGTCGCGGCTGCCGTACGAGGTGGTCGCGAAGATCTCCACCCGGATCACCAACGAGGTCGCCGAGGTCAACCGGGTGGTGCTGGACGTCACCAGCAAGCCGCCGGGCACCATCGAGTGGGAGTGACCCGGCGTCACGCCGCCGGCGGGTAGGTTGGCGGCGCCGGCTGCCCGGTGGCGGTCGGCGGGACGGTGGGCTGCGCCACGGTGGGCGGCGCGGTCTCCGCCGGGTGCGGCCACGCGGGCGCGTCCGCCGGCTCCTCGGGCATCAGGAACCACATGATCGGGTACGCGAGCAGCGCGAGCCCGCCGGTGAGCAGGCCGGTGACGGCGAACACGACCCGGATCAGGGTGGGGTCGACGGCGAAGTAGCGGCCGAGGCCGCTGGCCACCCCGGCCACCATCCGGTCGGTGGTCGGGCGACGGAGCTGCTTGTACGGGGCCTGGGGAGGGCTGGTGTGTGTCATGCCTCAACCCTCCGCGCGGGCGGCCGGATCGACCTCGGTGACCGCCCGGAGCCTTACCCTGACCGGCCCCTGATTCGGGAGCCTTGAGTCAGGAATCTGACTCTTTTCGATGCCGGTAACCGGCGCCGGGGAGAATTTCCTCCCGTGACCACCACGCTCAAGCCGCTTCGCAGGATCGCGGCATACGCAGTCTGTGCTGACCCGATCGGCCGGGTGTTGCTGGTCCGCGCGTCGGAGCGGTCCGGCACACCGGGCACGTGGTCGCTGCCCGGCGGGGCGGTCGACCACGGCGAGGACCCGAACCACACGGTGGTCCGGGAGACCGCCGCCGAGACCGGCCTCTCGGTCACCGTCGACGGCCTCGACGACGTGCTGGCCGACATGCGGGCGCTGCCCGAGCGGGGCATCACCATCCACACCGACCGGCTGATCTACCGGGTGTCGGTCCGCGGCGGGACGCTCACCGACCGGGTCGACCGGCCGACCGACCTGGCCCGCTGGTTCACCCGTGAGGAGGCCGCCGAGCTGCCGCTGCGCTCGTTCACCGCGCGCGCCCTCGACCTGCCCGCGTCCTCGGCCGACGTGGTGCCCGACGAGCCGCCGGAGTTCCCCTCCTTCTACGCCGTGCCCGGCCCCGACGGGCTGCACCGGGCGCAGCGCTTCGCCGCGTACGCGGTCTGCACCGATCCGGCGGGGCGGGTGCTGCTCACCCGGGTGGCCGACGGCTACCCCGGCGCGGGCTGCTGGCACCTGCCCGGCGGCGGCACCGACTACGGCGAGCAGCCGGGCGCGGCGCTGATCCGGGAGCTGGTCGAGGAGACCGGGCAGACCGGCCGGCTGGTCGAGCTGCTCGGGGTGGCCAGCCACCGGGACGCCGCCTCGCTCGGCCCCGAGGGCTACCCGATCGACTGGCACGGCGTCCGCGCGTTCTACCGGGTGGTGGTCGACCAGCCCGCCCCGCCCACGGTCGCCGACGTCGGCGGCTCCACCTGCGAGGCCCGCTGGTTCGCGCCGGCCGAGTTGGGCGCCCTGCCCACCGACCGCCTCACCGAGGTCACCGCCGAGGCCGTCCAGGCCGCCCGCCTCGCCTGACCGGTTCCGCACCGCCCGTTGATCATGAGGTTGACCGGGCGGCACGCCGCCACGCAGACCGCTAACCTCATGATCGACGGGGTGGAGCCGGCGGTGCGGGGGAGCGGCGGGTGGTCCGGGAAACGCGGCGGGTCGGGGCGTACGGGGTGTGCGAGGACGCCGGGCGGGTGTTGCTCGCCCGGGGCTCGGCCGCGTGCCCGTACCCGGGGGTCTGGCAGTTGCCGGGCGGCGGGGTGGAGCACGCCGAGCACCCGGCGCACGCCGTGGTCCGCGAGTTCGCCGAGGAGACCGGCCTCACCGTCGAGGTGACCGGGCTGCGGGCCGTCCTGGCGGACGTGGCCACCTGTCCCGCCGAGGGCGTCGCGGTGCACACCGATCGGCTGGTCTTCGACGTGGTCGCGCGGGGCGGCGAGCCGCCCGGTCAACCTCATGATCAACGGGCGGTGCGGAACCGGTCAGGCGAGGCGGGCGGCCTGGACGGCCTCGGCGGTGACCTCGGTGAGGCGGTCGGTGGGCAGGG
>NZ_QGSW01000463.1:0-15605 GCF_003176715.1 Micromonospora sp. S4605 | reverse complement strand
CCCACCGGCTCGGCGCGGCGGCCGGCGGCGCGGCGGCCGGGCGCCGCCGGCGCGGGCGCGCTGACCCGGGCGCTGAGCGCGCCGACCAGTGCCTCGCAACCGGCGTCGCAGGCGCGGACCGAGGCGACGGCCTGGCGTACGGTCTCCGCCACGGCGGCGGTGAGGGCGCGGTTCACGGTCGCCCGCCGGGGCGTCTCGGAGATGGCCACCCGCAGCGCGGTCACCGCCTCCTCGATCTCCTCGGCCTCGGCCACGCCGTCCGCGGCGAGGTGGGCCGCCACCGCGTCGGCGGCGACGGAGACCTCCCGGCCCCGGGCGACGGTGCCGGCCAGCATGCCGGGCTCCGGCAGGGCGTCGAGGACGGCCAGCGGGACCGGCTCGGCCGGGTCCGGGTAGGCGCGCAGCGCCGCCGGGTAGAGCTCGCGGAGCACCTCGCGCAGCGCCACGGCGGCCGAGTGCCGGCCGCTGGCCAGCGCGGCGTGCGCGGCGAGCACCTGCTTGTAGCCGGCGAGGTCGCGGTGCGCCGGCAGGGTGACCGCGGAGAGCGCGCCGGCCTGCAGGGCGCGGGCCAGGCCGACCGCGCGCCGCTCGGCGGGCGGGGACTGCATCTCCTCCAGCGAGTCGTCGTCGGCGAAGCGCTCGGCGAAGTCGTCGACCGAGTCGTCGTCGGCGATCGCCAGTGGGCGGCCCGCGGCGCTGAGCAGCGAGGTGACCGTGTGGTCGTCGCTGTCCGCGGCGATCGCCGCACCGCTCGGCCCGCCCGACCGCTCCACGAGCAGCGCGACCAGCTGGGCGTAGCCCGCCGCGTCGTCGCCGATCTCGCAGACATGCAGCAGACGGCCTGCGTCGTCGACCACAGCGGACGTCAGCGTCGAACCGGCCGAAGCCGGTCGGTCGGCCGGATCCGCCGAGGCCAGACCGCAGTACACGCGCACGAGCGCCAAGGCGTCGTCCTCCTCCCGGGACACAGGTCTTTCCCTGCCAGAGACTGATGCTCCCCGTTAAGGGTCAGTCGCGCCAGTCCACGACCGCAGAGATCTTGCCGACAATGGTGCGCCAACCCAGACTTGCGGTTTGTGCCCCGATTTTCTTCAGCCGTCGCCGGCCGAGGAAGCCGCCGATGCCGCCGTTGACCGTGGCCCGCAGCGCCTCGTCCAGGTCGTCGAGGCTGGAGCCGGCGGAGAGCATGTCCAGCACGGCCGGCAGGCGCAGCGCGTACGCCAGGTCGCGGGCGATCTCGCCGGCCTCGATCAGCAGGGTGGTGTCCCAGGCGTCGTGCCCGCCGCGCAGGTTCTCGACCACCAGGTCCAGCTCGTAGATGTCCTCGTCCAGGGGGGCGATGTCGGCCGGCTCCACCCGTTCGGACAATTCATTCCAACTGTCCAGTTGGGACAGATCGTTGGGCGCGCCCGAGCGGACGAAGCTGACCAGCGACTCCGGGGTCTTGAACAGCAGCAGCCGGCCCCGGTGGCTGAGGAAGACCGGGACCTCCTCGTCGCCCGCCTCGTCCTCGGCCTCGGTCTCCTCCGCCTCGGCGTCCTCGGCGTCTTCGGCGTCTTCGGCGTCCTCGTCGTCCTTGCCGCCCTTGGCGCCCTTGGCGCGGCGGCGGGACTTCGCCTCCTCCTCGTCGCTCTCGGCGAACTCCTGGGCGACCTCCTCGTCGAGGATCACGACGGTCTCGTCGTCCTCGTCCTCCTCGACCACCTGGCGGCGGGCCAGGAACGGGTCGTCCTGGTCGCGCTCGGCGACGTCGGTGGGGGTCAGCTCCCGGGCCGGCCGGTACGCCCGCAGCGTGTAGCCGGTGCCGGCGGGCAGGGCGATCTCCACCGGGTCGATCCGCAGCTCCTCCCAGAGCGCGCGGGCGGCCTCGGCCGACGCGGACGCGGTGTCGGACTCGACGCTGCCCTCGGTCTCGTCGAGCTCCGGCTCGTCGGCGTCGGGCCGTTGGGGCGACTGACGGGCCACGCTGACCTCCGTGTGCTTCGGGTTGCCCACCCGTCGGCGTCCCGTGCCGGCGAGTGACTCTGGGCACATACCCTAGTGGGCGGCTCCGGGAGGCCGGTGCCGCACCCCGGTGGCGATCCGGCCGCTATACAAGTAGCGTAGCTACACATGAAGGCCCAGGCGCTGCACGGACACCTCGACGCGCTGCTGCTGGCGGTGCTGGAGCGGGGCGCCCTGCACGGTTACGCGATCATCGAGGCGCTGCGCATCCGCAGCGACGGCCACCTGGACCTGCCCACCGGCACCATCTATCCGGCGCTGCGCCGGCTCGAGCGGGCCGGGCACGTGGCCAGCAGTTGGAGCACCGTCAACGGGCGGGAGCGCCGGACGTACGAGCTCACCGACGCCGGCCGGCGGGCCCTGGCCGGGGAACGCTCCGGCTGGCGGGAGTTCAGCTCGACCGTCGGCCGCTTCCTCGACCCCGCGGCCCCGCCGGTCACCCCGACCTGACGCGCCTCGCGGCCCGTCCGCGCCGCAGCCCGACCGCGCGTCAGCCCGACCGCGCCGCAGGCGGACGGCGATGCGGCGCGGGCGCGGCGGGCCAGCGCGTGCCGCGGCCCGGGAGCGCTGGTCGAGCCGGCCAGGGGCAGGGCAGGAGGGCGGGCCTCAGCGCGCGGTGGTCAGCGAGGCGGTCAGCCAGTAGCGGGCCGCGCGGCCGATCCAGAGCAGGGCGGCGGTGGCCACGACCGCGCCGATGATCATCGGTGGCCAGGTCAGGGCCGCCTCCCAGAGTCCCATCGACCAGGCGAACAGCCCGACGCCGGCGGCGGCGGCGAGGAGGAGGACGCCGGTCAGGCCCGCGCCGACCGCGCGGTGGAGCACGGCGGCGCCCGGCACGCCCCAGCGGGCGGCGCTCGTGGCGACCAGCAGCCCCGCCGCGGCCAGCACGAACGCGGTGATCCACAACCAGTCCATCGAGGCGGAGAGCAGCAGGTAGCCGGCCGGCGGCCGGGGACCCTCGCTCCAGCTCGCCCCCTGCCAGGTCAGATCGCCGGCGACGATCGCGACGGCGGCCACCGTGACCACCCGCAGCGCCAGCCCGCGCAGCGCGCCGACCGCCAGCTCGGCCTGGTACGCCGGGGCCAGCTGCGCCGGGCTGCCGAACTCGGTCACCGCGCGCCGCTGCGCCTCCGCCGCCGACAGCCCGCCGTCGCGGTACGCCTCGACGGCGTCCAGCAGCCCGTGCCGGGCCTCGGTCAGCAGGTCGGACTTGAGCCGTACCGGCCCGCGCAGCCGGTCACCCAGCTCGCGCAGGCGCTCCTCCACCAACACCTCGTCACCGCCGGCCATGGCACCACCCTGCCACGACCGACCGTCGAGCGTCGTCCGGGACATCCCTGGACTCACCCGGAGGCCAGGTCAGGGGGTCAGCGCGAAGTACCCGCGTTCGGCCGCCTCCTGGAGCCGCCACTGGTCCCGGTACCAGCCCGGGGCCGCCACCAGGTCGGCGTGCCGGCCGCGCTGCACCACTCGGCCGGCGTCCAGCACCACGACCTCGTCCAGCCCGGCCAGCCCGCTGAGCCGGTGGCTGATCAGCAGCACCGAGTGCCCGGGCGGGGTGGCGGCCAGGGTGGCGGCGAGCACCGCGTCGGCGGCGGCCGGGTCGAGCCCCTCGGTCGGCTCGTCGAGCACCAGCACGCCCGGAGCGGCGAGCAGCGCCCGGGCCAGCGCGAGCCGCTGCCGCTGGCCGCCGGAGAGCTGCCCGCCCTCCTCGCCGACCACCGTGTCCCAGCCGTCCGGCTGTTCGCGTACCCAGTCCAGCAGGCCGGCCGCCGCGGTGGCCGCGGCCAGCTCGTCGTCGCTGGCCCCGGCACGGCCGAGCAGCAGATTGTCCCGGACCGAGGCGTGGAAGACGTACGCCTCGGCGAGCAGGCCACCGACCGCCCGGGGCAGCTCCCGCTCGGAGTACGCCGACAGGTCCCGCCCGTCCAGCGTGACCCGGCCCGCCTCCGGCCGTGCCGACCCGGTGAGGACCGCGGCGATGGTGCTCTTGCCCGCCCCGCTCGGCCCGACGACGGCCACCCGTCGCCCGGCCGACAGGTCGAGGTCGAACCCGACCAGCGCGGGCGCGGCGCCGGCCCGGTAGCGCACCGTCACGTCGGTGAACCGCACGTCGTGCGGCGCCGCCGCACTCACCGTGGCAGGTGCCGCCTCGCCTCCCGCGACCGGGCCGGCGCCCACGCGGGCGGGTGCGGCACCGGCCCCCGCCGGCCCGGTCTCCGCCGGCTCGGTCTCCGCCGGCTCGGTCTCCGCCGGCTCGGTCCCCACCGGTGCGGCGTCGGTCGGGGCGGCGTCGAGCAGGGCCGCGACCCGGGTCAGGCCGGCGCTCAGCTGGGTCCGCTGCCGGGCGGCACCGACCAGCGCCAGCGCCGCCTCCACCGCGGCGAGCGAGCCCACCGCGAGCACCCCGACCAGCACCCCGTCGACGTCCCGGGCCAGCGCGACGAACACCACGGCGGCGGCGGTCAGCCCGGCGACCAGCACGCCGGCCGCGTCGACGGCGAACCCGGTGGCGGCCAGCCGCCGTTCCAGCCGGGCCAGCCGCCCGGTACGCCGGTCGGCGGCCGCCAGCGCGGACCCGGTGGCGCCGAACGCGGCCAGGTCGGCGGCGCCGTGGGTGAGGTCGACCGCGTCAGCGGCCAGCGCCCCGCGCAGCGGTGCCACCTCGGCGGCGGCGCGTCGGGTCAGCGCGGTGGCCAGCGCGGGCAGCGCCACACCGGCGACCAGCAACCCCACCGCGAGCGCCCCGGCGGCGGCCGGGGAGATCAGTGCCGCCGCGCCCACCGCCACCGCGCTGACCAGCGCCGCCGCCGAGGCCGGGACGAGCACCCGCAGCAGCAGGTCCTGCACCGCCTCCACGTCGGAGACCAGCCGGCTCAGCGCGTCCCCGGTGCGCTGCTCGGGCGCCCGGCGGGCGGCGAGGGCGGCGAACACCCGGGCCCGGACGTCGGTGACCAGCCGCAGCACCGCGTCGTGCCCGGCGAGCCGCTCGGTGTAGCGGAACACGCCCCGACTGACGGCCAGGGCCCGGACCGCGACGATCGCCACGGTGAGCCGGTCCAGCGGCGGCCGGCCGGCCGCGCTCATCAGCAGCCAGGTGGCGGTGGCCATCAGCGCCAGCCCGGCGAACTCGGTCACCGCGGCGAGCAGTCCGGCCCCGAGCAGCCGGCTCAGGTACGGCCGGGCCAGCCGCAGCACCGTGCGCTCGGAACGGGTCACCGCGATCACCGGAGCACCTCCGCGGCCGGTACCGGGGTCAGCTCGGTGACCCGGCCGTCCTCGACCCGCAGCACCCGGTCCGCGTCGGCGAGCAACGCGGGGCGGTGTGCCACCAGCAGCGCCGTCCGGCCGGCGACCAACCGACGGGTGGCGGCCAGCACGACCGCTTCGGACGCGCTGTCCAGCCGGGCGGTCGGCTCGTCGAGCAGCACCACCGGGGCGTCCCGCAGGAACGCGCGGGCCAGGGCGACCCGCTGCCGCTGGCCGCTGGAGAGGCCGTGCCCACGCTCGCCGAGCACGGTGGCCAGCCCGTCCGGCAGCCCGGCGACCACGTCGTCCAGCGCGGCGTCGCGCACCGCGGCGGCGAGCACGGCGTCCGGGGTGTCCGGGGCGCCGAGCCGGATGTTGTCGGCCAGCGAGGCGGCGAAGAGGTGGGCGCGTTGCGGTACCCAGGCCAGTTGCCGGCGCCAGGCGTCCGGATCCGCGCCGGCCAGGTCGACGCCGCCCACCGTGATCCGGCCGGTGGTCGGCGTGACGAAGCCGAGCAGCAGGTTGAGCAGGGTGCTCTTGCCGGCGCCGCTGGGCCCGACGATCGCGATCCGCTCGCCGGGCCGGATGGTCAGCGTGACATCCCGCAGCGCGGTGGTGCGCTCGTACTCGACGGTCACCGACTCGAACCGGATCTCCGCCCGGCCGTCCGGGGCGGGACCGCGCCGCTCGGCCGGGGCCGGTGGCGTGGCCGAGACGGTGAGCGCCTCGTCCAGCGCGGTGAGCCCTTCCATGCTGGCGTGGAACCGGGCCCCGGCCGCCCGCAGCGGCAGGTACGCCTCGGGGGTGAGCAGCAGCACCAGCAGCGCGGTCTGCAGCGTCAGCCCGCCGCCGAGCAGCCGCAGGCCGACCGGCACCGCGACCAGCGCCACCGAGAGGGTGGCCACCAGTTCCAGCACCAGGGCGGAGAGGAAGGCGATGCGTAGCGTCTTCATGGTCGCCACCCGGTGCCCGTCGGCCATCCGGCGGACCACGTCCACCTGGGCCCGGGCCCGGCCGAAGGCGCGCAGCGTGGGCAGCCCGGCGACCATGTCGAGGAAGTGCCCGCCGAGCAGCGACAAGCGCCGCCACTGGCGTTCGGTGGCGGCCTGGGCCTGCCAGCCGAGCAGCGCTCCGAAGATCGGGATCAGCGGCAGGGTGACCGCGATGATCAGCGCGGAGCTCCAGTCCGCGAGGAAGATCCGGCCCAGCACCGCCACCGGCACGGTGACGCTGAGCACGAGCTGGGGCAGGTAGCCGGTGAAGTAGGCGTCCAGGGCGTCCAGCCCGCGCCCGGCCAGGGTGGCCAACTGCCCGGCGCGCTGGCCGGCGACCCAGCCGGGGCCGTGCCGGCCGACCGCGGCGAGCAGTTCCACCCGCAGCGCCGCCTTGACCGTCGCCGCGACCCGCGCCGACACCGTGCCCTGCGCCCAGACCAGCAGCGACCGCGCGGCGACCGCGGCGACCAGGCCGGCCAGCGCCGGCCGGTCGAGCCGCCCGTCGAACGCGGTCGCCAGCAGCGCCGCCAACGCGGTGGCCTGGGCCACGACCAGCCCCGCGGCGACCACGCCGAGCAGGGCGAGCACGGCGAGGTCGCGCCGGGCCGCGGGGACCCGGCGCAGCAGACGCGGGTCGAAGGGACGGCGGTTCACCAGTACACCGGTGCCCTGCCGTCAGTCCGTCCCCGGAAAACCCACCAGCACATCAGCTGAAAGCCTAGTAGGGCCGGCAGCAGCGGCACCGTCAGCCAGCCCAGCAGCCGCAGCGTGGGGCCGCTCGCCGCCGCGTCGGCCACGGTCAGCGACGCGCCCGGATCGACGGTGGAGACCAGCGCGTACGGCCAGACGGCCGCGCCGACCAGCGCCACCAGCGCGGCCAGGGCGGTGCCGGTGGCGGCGAAGGCCAGCCCCGGCCGCCGGCGGGCGAGCGCCGCCCGGGCCAGCAGCAACGCCCCGGCCAGCAGCACCGGCGCGAGCAGGCCGGCGACCGGCTGCTGCACGGTGTCGCGTACCCGCTCGGAGAGCAGGCCCAGGACGGTGGCCGCGCCGACCGCGGCGAGCGCCACCGGGACCAGCCGGCGGGCCAGCCGGCCGGTCGCCTCGGCGTCGGCGGCCGGCAGCCGCAGGGTGAGGAAGGTCGCACCGTGCGCCGCGACCAGCGCCAGCACCGCGAGCGCGGCGGCGGCCACGAACGGGGTGAACAGGTGGGTGATCCCGACGACGTGCCCGTCGGCGTGCAGCGGTACGCCCTGGAGCAGGCCGGCGAGCAGGGCGCCCCAGCCGAGCGCGGCGAGCAGGCTGCCGACCACCACCACCCGGTCCCACCCGGCCCGGGACCGTTCGCCGGCCGGGCGGCTGCGCAACTGCACCCCGGCGGTCACCAGGATCACCCCGACCAGTGCGCCGACCACCGCCGGGTAGAACCCGGAGAGCAGTTCGCCCTCCAGCACGGGGAAGGCGCCGAACAGGATGCCGACGGCGGCGACCAGCCAGACCTCGTTGCCGAGGAAGAACGGGCCGACGGCGTTGAGCGCGGCCCGGCGGCGGGCCGGGTCGGTGCCCCGGGCGAGCAGCAGGCCGACGCCGTAGTCGTAGCCGCCGAGCACCAGGTAGGTGGCGAAGAAGAGGCCGAGCAGGGCGTACCAGGCGAGTTCCACGGTGGTCTCCGTCAGGCGAAGGCGGGCACGGGACGGGTGTCGGCGGGTGGCTGGGTCGGCGGCCGGCCCAGTGCCGGATCGGCGGCGCCCCGGGCGGCGTGCCGGGCCAGCAGCACCCAGTTGGCCACCGCCAGGGTGCCGAGCAGCAGGCTGAAGCCGATCAGCGAGGCCAGCATCACGCCGGGCGCTACGCCGGAGACGGCCTGGTCGGTGGGGAGCAGGCCGTACGCCACCCAGGGCTGCCGGCCCACCTCGCGGGCGATCCAGCCGAGGATCACCGCGACGAACGGCAGCGGCAGGGCGAGCAGGACCAGCCAGAGCGGGAAGCGCAGCCGGATGGCCCAGTCCCGCCAGAGCAGCGGGAGCAGCAGCCAGAGGGCGCCGAGGGTGAAGCCGATCAGGATCATGAAGCCCAGCCCGACGCTGGCCAGCACCGGCGGGGTGTAGTCGCCCTGGCCGAACCGGGCGGTCCACTCGGCCACCAGGGCGTCCGCCTCCGGGCCGCCGCCGAACTTGGTGGGCTGCACCTGCCCGACCGGCCCGAACTGGGCGAAGCCGAAGCCCTGCACCATGGTGATCGACAGCGCCGCGGTGACCAGGCCGATCCGCAGCGAGGTGCGGAACAGCACGAAGTCCGGGGTGCGCCGGATCAGGTGCCAGGCGCTGACCGCGGCCATCAGCATCCCGCCGACCAGCAGTGCCGCGAAGACCACGTGACCGAACGCCATGCCGAGACTGGGGTTGGTGAGCAGGGCGGCGAAGTCGGTGAGGTGGGCGACCCCGTCGCGCAACTCGTAGCCGACCGGGTTCTGCAGCCAGGAGTTGGCCACCATGATCCAGAACGCCGAGGCGTACGCGGTGAGCGCGACGCCCCAGAGCAGCGCGAGGTGGAGGCCCTTGCGCAGCCGGTGCCAGCCGAAGATCCACATGCCGAGGAAGGTCGACTCGAGGAAGAACGCCACCAGCGTCTCGATCGCCAGCGGGGCGCCGAAGACGTTGCCCACGTAGCGCGACAGCCCGCTCCAGTTCAGGCCGAACTGGAACTCCATCACGATGCCGGTGGCGATACCGAGCACGTAGTTGATCACGTAGAGCTGACCCCAGAACCGGGTCAGCCGCCAGTAGACCGGCTTGCCGGTCAGCACCGCGGTGGTCTGCAGCCCCACCAGCAGGGTGACCAGGCCGAGCGTGACCACCACGAACAGGAAGTGGATCGAGGTGGTGGTGGCGAACTGCAGTCGGGCGAGGAGGAGGGTGTCCATGGCCGGCTCTCCGTACTGTCGGCTCACTTGTCGTAGTGAGCCTACACGTAGATTCTCTACGCATAACTACTACGCCTTGTCGTAGGAGAGAGTACGACAAGGTGTAGTAGTTCGGGGGGCGCATCTCGGCGCTGGAATCAGCTGAGGAAGAGCGAGATCGGCAGCGCGGCCACCGTGGTGGCCACCGCCAGGGCGACCGCGCCGAGCACCCGGGGCGGCCGGTCGGGCACCAGCAGCCGCTGCACCCGGACGTCCAGGTCACGGTCGCCGAGACCGAGGGCACCGGCAGGGGTGATCTTGTCGCCGGCCGCGGCGAACCGGCGCAGCGCGCGGCCCAGCGCCTCGGGGTGCGCCTCGCGGGCCTTGTCGTCGGCGCGCATCTCGACCAGCAGGGCGACCCGCTCGTGGATTCCGCGGACCCAGCCGAACCAGGGCAGCGCCCGGCAGAGCGCGGTGAACGGCAGCAGCACCAGGTCGTGCCGCTCCTGAGCGTGCGCCCGCTCGTGGCTGAGCACCGCCGCCAGCTCGGCGCGGTCCAGCAGGCTGAGCGTCCCGGCGCTGACCACCACCTGCGGCTTCACCCCCGGCAGGCAGTACGCCGCCGCGCTCGGGTGGTCGAGCACCAGCGCGCCGGGCGCCGCCGGATCGTTCCGGGCCACCAGGGCGAGCAGTTCCCGGTGCCGGCGCTGGGCCCGCACGGTGTGCAGCAGGGTGCGTACGGTCGTGGTCAGCAGCACCCCGCCGATGCCGAAGCCGAGAGCGACCAGACTCAGCTGGACGACGCCGAGGCCGGGCGGCAGGGTGCCGTGCACCAGGTCGTTGCCCAGGGCCAGCAGCGCGCTCCCGGTCGGCCGGTCGTACGGGGCCAGCCCGACCGCGATCGGCAGGCCCATCTCGGAGAGGCCGAGCGCCAGCCCGACCGCCTGCCAGCAGAGGATCGCCACCCGGGGGCTGCGCCACGTCCAGGTGGAGCGGGCCAGCACCTGCGCGGTCAGCAGGCAGGCCGCCATCGACGCGGCGAAGTGCAGAGCGTACGCCACGGCCGCCGCCCTACCGGTCCGCGGCCTCGTCGGCGACGGGTGGGCGGACCACCCGGTCGGTCGGCGCCTCGACCCGGTCGGTCAGCTCACCGGTAGCGGCCGACCCTGCGGCGGCGGCGTCGGCGGCCAGCGCGGCGCGCAGCACCTCGGCCTCGGTGCCGGTCACCGAGCGGGCGAAGCGCACCAGCGCGGCGTCCCGGCTGCCGCCAAGGTCGAGCGCGTCGAGCATGAGCTGGGCGATGTACGCCTCACGGCTGGCCGCGGCCCGGTAGCGCCAGGCCCGACCCTCCCGTTCGCGCTGCACCATGCCCTTGCCGGCCAGCCGGTCCAGCACGGTCATCACCGTGGTGTACGCCAGCTCGCGCCCGGCCAACGCGTCCGCGACCTCCCGCACGGTGACGCCGTCCGACGTGGTGGGGACCGAGTCCCACAGCACGTCCATCACCGCACGTTCGAGATCACCAAGCCGAGTCACCCCGCAATCCTACCCCCGGTAGTAGATCGCTCCCAGGGCGGTGTGAAGCTGCGCCCCGCTGACGGTCCACTCACGCTGGGCAGCGGTCGCAGCGGCTGAACGCCCGGTCGGACCGTGCGCACCTCAGGGTTTCCGGGTGAGCCCGCCCGCGGAGGGATCAAGCCTGACCGCCCGGAGCGGGCGGGCTCACCCGGAAACCCCAGCGCGAGGGGCGGAGAAATCACACCCCCTTGGGGTGCCAGACGGTCTTCGTCTCCAGCAGCGAGGTCATCCGGGTGACGCCCGGGTCGGCGAACCAGTCGTGGTCGGCCGGCGCCGGCCGGAGCACCCGCTTGAGGTTCTCCGCCGCCTTGACCTCCAGGTCGGCCGCCAGGTCGGCGTCGGTCACCCCGGTCAGGTCGATCGCGTTGACGTCCATGTGGCTGGCCAGCGTCGGCACCGTGTCCGACAGCCGGCCGGTCAGGATGTTCACCACGCCACCGGGCAGGTCCGAGGTGGCGAGCACCTCGGCCAGCGTCACCGCCGCCAGCGGCTCGGCCGGCGAGGCGGCCACCACCACGGTGTTGCCGGTGACGATCGCCGGGGCGATCACGCTGACCAGGCCGAGCAGCGCCGGGGACGCCGGGGCCACCACGGCCACCACGCCGGTCGGCTCGGGCGCCGACAGGTTGAAGTACGGCCCGGCGACCGGGTTCGCGCCGCCGTACACCTGGGCGAGTTTGTCCGACCAGCCGGCGTACCAGACCCAGCGGTCGACAGCCGCGTCGACCTCGTCGCCGGGCACGCCGAGCGCGACGAACTGCTCGCGCCGGCCCTCCAGCATCTCGGCAGCGCGGTAGAGGATCTGCCCCCGGTTGTACGCGGTGGCGCCGGCCCAGCCCTTGACCGCGGCGCGGGCGGCGACGACGGCGTCCCGCGCGTCCTTCCGAGACGCCAAAGACACGTTCGCGTCCTGCACGAGATACGACCGTCCCGACTCGCTGCGCGGGAACTTCCCGCCGATGAAGAGCTTGTACGTCTTGCGTACCGCGACCCGCTCAGACATTGAGGTAGCCCTCCAGCCCGTGCCGGCCGCCCTCGCGACCGTAGCCCGACTCCTTGTAGCCGCCGAACGGCGAGGTGGGGTCGAACTTGTTGAACGTGTTGGCCCAGACCACTCCGGCGCGCAGCCGGTCGGCCATCCACAGGATCCGGGAGCCCTTGTCGGTCCAGATCCCGGCCGACAGCCCGTACGGCGTGTTGTTGGCCTTCTCGACGGCCTCGGCCGGGGTGCGGAAGGTCAGCACGGACAGCACCGGGCCGAAGATCTCCTCGCGGGCGATCCGGTGCGCCTGGGTGACCCCGGTGAAGATGGTCGGCGCGAACCAGAAACCGCGCTCGGGCAGCTCGCACGGCGGCGACCAGCGCTCGGCGCCCTCGGCCGAGCCGGCCTCGGAGAGTTCCCGGATCCGGGCCAGCTGGGCGGCGGAGTTGATCGCGCCGATGTCGGTGTTCTTGTCCAGCGGGTCGCCGACCCGCAGCTGGGCCATCCGCCGCTTCAGCGACTCCAGCACCCGGTCGGCGACGTTCTCCTGGACCAGCAGCCGGGAGCCGGCGCAGCAGACGTGCCCCTGGTTGAAGAAGATGCCGTTGACGATCCCCTCGACCGCCTGGTCGACCGGGGCGTCGTCGAAGACGATGTTGGCGGCCTTGCCGCCCAGCTCCAGGGTGAGCTTCTTCCGGGTGCCGGCGACCGCGCGGGCGATGGCCCGGCCGACCTCGGTCGATCCGGTGAAGGCGACCTTGTCCACGCCCGGGTGCTCGACCAGCGCGCGGCCGGTGTCACCGGCGCCGGTGACGATGTTGACCACACCGGCGGGCAGGTCGGCCTGCTGGCAGATCTCGGCGAAGAGCAGCGCGGTCAGCGGGGTGGTCTCAGCCGGCTTCAGCACCACCGTGTTGCCCGCCGCGAGGGCCGGGGCGATCTTCCAGGCCAGCATCAGCAGCGGGAAGTTCCACGGGATGACCTGCGCGGCGACACCCAGCGGCCTGGGGTTCGGCCCGAAGCCGGCGTGCTCAAGCTTGTCGGCCCAGCCCGCGTAGTAGAAGAAATGGGCGGCGACCAGCGGGAGGTCGACGTCCCGGGATTCCTTGATCGGCTTGCCGTTGTCCAGCGACTCCAGCACCGCAAGCTCGCGGGAGCGCTCCTGGATGATCCGGGCGATCCGGAACAGGTACTTGGCCCGGTCCCGGCCCGGCATCGGGCCCCAGACCTTCTCGTACGCCGCCCGGGCGGCCCGGACCGCGCGGTCGACGTCGCCGGCGCCGCCCTCGGCGACCTCGGCCAGCACCTCCTCGGAGGCCGGGTTGATCGACTTGAAGGAGCCGCCGTCGGTGGGGTCGACGAACTTCCCGTCGATGAAGAGCCCGTACGAGGGCTTGATGTCCACCACCGAGCGGGACTCGGGGGCGGGGGCGTATTCGAACATGGCGCTCAGTCCAGGGTGAAGTAGTCGGGACCGGAGTAGACGCCGGTCGTCAGCTTGGTGCGCTGCATCAGCAGGTCGTTGAGCAGGCTGGAGGCGCCGAAGCGGAACCAGTCCGGGTCCAGCCAGTCCGCGCCGACCGTCTCGTTGACCATCACCAGGTACTTGATCGCGTCCTTGGTGGTCTTGATGCCGCCGGCCGGCTTCACGCCGACCTGCCGTCCGGTGGCCGCCCGGAAGTCGCGGACCGCCTCCAGCATCACCAGGGTCACCGGCGGGGTGGCCGCGACCGGCACCTTGCCGGTGGAGGTCTTGATGAAGTCGCCGCCGGCCAGCATGGCCAGCCAGGAGGCGCGCCGCACGTTGTCGTAGGTGGCCAGCTCGCCGGTCTCCAGGATCACCTTGAGGTGGGCGTCCCCGCAGGCGGACTTGGTGGCGACGATCTCGTCGTACACCTCCTTGTAGCGGCCGGCCAGGAACGCGCCCCGGTTGATCACCATGTCGATCTCGTCGGCGCCCGCCTCGACGGCGGCCCGGGTGTCGGCGAGCTTGACCTCCAGCGGGGCCTGGCCCGACGGGAAGGCGGTCGCCACGCTGGCCAGGTGGACGCCGGAGCCGCGCAGCACCTCGGCCACGTACGGGACCATGGCCGGGTAGACGCAGACCGCGCCGACGTGCGGGCAGGACGGGTCGGCCGGGTCGGGGCGCAGCGCCTTGGCGGCCAGCGCCCGCACCTTGCCCGGGGTGTCCGCGCCTTCGAGGGTGGTCAGGTCGACCATCCGGATCGCCAGGTCGATGGCCTGGGCCTTGGCGGTGGTCTTGATGGAGCGGGTGCCGAGCTGTGCCGCCCGCTGCTCCGCGCCGACCTGGTCCACGCCCGGCAGGCCGTGCAGGAAGGTCCGCAGAGCGGTCTCGGATCGTCCCAGCTCGGAGAGATCCGACCGGGCCGACGTCGCTGTCGCCGTCATGCCTGGAAGTCTACGCATCCGACCGATGAGTGATCTTGGTCACGGCGCCGGCCGGTGAGCGGGATCGCTGGTCCGCCCGCACCGGCAGTGCCCGGGCCGCCGGTTCGGTAGGTTGAGCGACCGTGGACGTACTCGTCATTGACCACCCGCTCGCTCAGTCGCGGCTGACCGCCATGCGGGACGCGCGCACCGATTCCGCCAATTTCCGCGCGGCGCTGCACGAACTGACCACCATGCTGGTGTACGAGGCGGCCCGGTCCTTCCCGGTCGAGCGGTACCCGGTGCAGACCCCGGTCACCGGCACCGAGGGCACCCGGCTGGCCAACCCGCCGCTGCTGGTGCCGGTGCTGCGGGCCGGCCTCGGCATGGCCGACGCGGCGCTCGGGCTCCTGCCGGAGTCCTCGATGGGCTTCGTCGGGCTGGCCCGTGACGAGGAGACCTACGAGCCGCGCGCCTACATGGAGTCGCTGCCCCGGGACCTGGCCGGGCTGCCGGTGCTGGTGCTCGAGCCGATGGTGGCCACCGGCGGCTCGCTGGAGCACTCCTGCCGGCTGCTCGCCGACCGGGGCTGCACCGACATCACCGTGCTCTGCGTCCTGGTCGCACCCGTCGCCATCGAGCGGCTGGAGCGGTCCGGGCTGCCGCTGCGGCTGGTCACCGCCTCGATCGACGAGGGCCTGAACGACAAGATGTTCATCGTCCCCGGCCTCGGCGACGCCGGTGACCGCCAGTTCGGCGGCATGCCCCGGTTCTGAACCCGTCGGGCGCGCCCCACGCCGAGTTCGTGCGTGGGGTGCGCGCAGCGGCTAGCGTCACGGGCCATGACAGGTGTTGCGCTCGCCGAAGAGCTGCTCCTCCTCGCCTACGACGACGAGACCGGCAAAGCGACCATGCCGCGGATCAGCCTTGACCTGGGGATGGCCGCGGCGGTGCTGATCGAGCTGGCCCTCGCCGGCCGGATCGCGTATTCCGAGGGCGCGCTGACGGTGGTCGACCCGACGCCGACCGGCGAGCCGGTCGCCGACGCCGTCCTGGAGCGGATGGCGGCCGACACCCCGCATTCCCCGTCGTCCTGGGTGCAGCGGCTGCGGCACGGCCTGCGCGACCGGATCCTCGGCGACCTGTGCCGCCAGGGCGTGGTGCGCGACGTGGACGAGACCGAGCTGGGCTTCATCCACGTGCACCGGTACCCGGTGGTGGACCCGTCGGTGGAGGCGGACACCCGGCGTCGACTCGCCGCGGCGCTCACCGGCGCGGCGGTACCCGACGAGCGCACCGCCGCGCTGGCCACCCTGGTCGCCGTGCTCCGGATGGAACCGGCGCTCGGGATCAGCGCCGAGGCCACCGCGGACGCCCGCCGCCGGCTGGCCGAGATCGCCAGCGGCGCCGGCTTCTCCGGCGAGGTCAGCCTGGAGGACTCGGTGGTCCGCCCCTCCGTCGGCCTGGTCGTCGTCGCCCTCGGCCAGGCCGTCGACGCCGCCCTCGGCCC
>NZ_QGSW01000206.1:0-15626 GCF_003176715.1 Micromonospora sp. S4605 | reverse complement strand
GGCGCCGTCCGTCGCCCTCCGGCGGGGGAGGGCGGCGGACGGGTGGGCGGCTGCTCAGTGTCCCGACAGGGTGCTGAGCGCCAGCGCCCAGCCGTAGCGGCAGACGTTCCCCGCCAGCGAGCTGGTCGTACCCGATCAGGACTGGACGGCGCGTGCCAGGCTGGCGCGGACGGGTGCGTAATGGTCGGCGATGGCCGCCCGCAGGGCCGCCGGGTCGCCGGCGGAGATCGCGTCGACGATCGCCCGGTGCCGCTGGGCGGTGATCACGCGGTCCTCCGGGTCGGTGCGCAGGGTGGGGGCCACTATGGCCTGCACCTGCCAGAACGCCTCGGTGAGCTGGAGGATCAGGTCGTTGCCCAGGGGTTCCATCAGCTTCAGGTGGAACTCCCGGTCGACCTCGAGGAAGTCCTTGTCCTGGGCGGCGAGGTCGGCCATCTGGTCGGCGAGCGCGGCGAGGCCGGCGAGGTGCCCGGCGTCGAGGACGTCGATGATGTCGGCGGCGAGGCCCTGCTCGAGGGTCTGCCGGACGTCCACCACCTGACCCAGCACCCGGTGGTCCTCCTCGCCGCTGAGCAGGCCGCGGAAGGCCAGGCTCTCCACCAGGGCGTTCAGCGACATCCGGCCGACGAAGGTGCCGTGACCGTGCCGCACCTCGACGATGTCGAGCGCGGAGAGGATCTTGACCGCCTCGCGGACGCTGGAGCGGCTGGCGCCCACTGCCTCGCACAGTTCCGTCTCGGTGGGGAGCAGGTCCCCAGGCTTCAGGCGATTGCGCAGGATGTACTCCTTGATCCCGGTCACGACCTCCTGGCGGCGGGGACCCGGGCGCTCCTGCCCGCGTAGCGGGCTCGCGTCAATCGTCGTCATCTGCCCCTTGCCCTTCCTTCACGGATCTGTCACGCTCAGCCTACCGGCATCAGACGTCAGACGTCAGACCCATACCCCATAAACCTCTACCCCCCGCAGCGCCGAGCGGCCACGCGGAGCGCATGCAGAGCCTATGGAGGCATTTACGTGAGCACCACCGGCAAGCCGACGAGGCGACGCCTCGGCCCCGTGCGCCGCGGCCGCGCGCTGACCCTGACCGCGGCCGCGACCACCCTGGCGCTCGGGCTGGCGGCGTGCAGCGGCGGTCCGGCCTCGACGAACGCCGTCGAGGGCGGCACGGGCAAGACGATCGAGGCCACCATGGCCTTCACCCTGTCCAGCGGGTTCGATCCCGCGAACGCCTCCTCGGCGGTCGCGACGGCGGTCAACCAGCACATCTTCGAAGCTCTCGTCGACCTCGACCCGATCACCCGCGAGCCGTACCTGGCGCTGGCCAAGGCCGACCCGGTGGCCAGCGCCGACGGGAAGACGTACACGGTGTCCCTGCGCGACGGCGCCAAGTTTTCCGACGGCTCCCCGGTCACCGCCGAGGACGTCGCCTGGTCCTTCACCCGGGTGCTGAAGCCGGCCGACCCCGCGGCCCCGCCGCTGATGCAGGGGTTCATCCCGTTCATCGAGGCGGTCACCGCGAAGGACGCCACCACCGCCGAGTTCACGCTGAAGTACCCGTTCGCGCTCTTCGCCGAGCGAATCTCGGTCGTCAAGATCGTGCCGAAGGCGAAGACCGGCGACGCGGCCGCCGCGAAGGCCTTCGACACCGCGCCGATCGGCTCCGGACCCTTCAAGATGGACAGCGCGTCCAAGGAGTCCGGCATCAAGCTGAGCAGGAACGACGCCTACAACGGCCCTCGTCCCGCCACCGCTGACGCGATGACCTGGAACACCACCACCGAGGCCGCGGCCCGGGTGTCGGATCTGCAGGGCGGCCGGGTCCAGGCCATCGAGTCGGTGCCGTACCTGAACGTCGACTCGCTCAAGGGCAAGTACACCGTCGACGTGAAGCAGGCCTTCAACCAGGTCTTCCTCATGTTCAACACGCAGGCGGCGCCGTTCAACGACAAGCGGGTGCGCCAGGCCCTGCACTACGCGATCGACAAGGACGCGGTCATCAAGACGGCGCTCAACGGCTACGGCAGCCCGGCGACCAGCTACCTCGACGAGGGCAACAAGGACTACCAGAAGGCCGCCACCGTCTACGACTACAACCTGGACAAGGCCAAGGCCCTGCTCGCCGAAGCCGGCGTCAGCAACCTGTCGATCCAGCTCGACACCACCGACAGCTCGATCGTGAAGGACGTCGCCCCGCTGGTCGTCGAGCAGTGGAAGAAGATCGGCGTCAACGCCAGCCTCAACACCGTGCCGTCCGCGGCGATCTACGGCGACGTCGTCCCGAAGGACACCTTCCGGGTGCTGATGGCCACCGGCGACCCCAGCGTCTTCGGCGTCGACACCGACCTGCTGATGCGCTGGTTCTACTACGGCGAGACCTGGCCGGGTAAGCGCTACCGCTGGAGCGACGCGGACCGCAAGGCCATGGCCGCCCTGCTCGACCAGGCGGCCCAGACCTCCGACGAGGCGGCCCGCAAGGCGCTGTGGAAGCAGGCCCTGGACAAGGTGGCCGACGAGGTTCCGCTCTACCCGATCCTGCACACCAAGGTCGTCACCGCGTACGACCCCGGCAAGCTCACCGGCTTCTCGGGCGCCGCGACCACCGGCCTGTACTTCCTGGGCGCCAGCCGCAACGGCTGAGCCTGCGCTCGGGGGCACCGGACCCCCGTCCACCGCGTCCCGCCCGGCCCGCGTGATCCGTGGGGCCGGGCGGGGCGCCCCGGCGCCCCGCCACGAGAGAGAGAACCATGCTGACCGTCCTGAGCCTGGTCGCGCGACGACTGCTGACCCTGGTCCCGCTGGTGCTGGGCATCACGCTGTTCGTCTTCGTGATCATGCAGTTCTCCCCGATCGACCCCGCGCTGTCCGTCCTCGGTGACCAGGCGACGCCCGCGCAGATCGAGGCGTTCAAGGCCGCCAACGGCCTCAACGACCCGCTGCCGCTGCGCTACCTGCACTTCCTGGGCGACCTGGCCCGCGGCGACCTGGGCATGACCTTCCCGCCGTCGGTGCCGGTGGCCGACAAGATCGCCACCGCCCTGCCGCTGACCATCCAGCTGACCGCCCTGGGTGTGCTCGGCGCCCTGGTCATCGCGCTGGCCCTGGGAATCCTCGCCGCTCTCTACCGGGACCGCTGGCCCGACCAGGTCATCCGGTTCGTCTCCATGGCCGGCATCGCCACGCCGTCGTTCTGGCTGGCCCTGCTGCTCATCCAGGAGCTGGCGGTCCGCCGCCCGATCCTGCCGACCGGTGGCTACGTCAACCCCGCCGACTCGGTCAGCCTCTGGCTGCAGTCGCTCGCCCTGCCCGCGCTCGCGCTCGCCGTGCCGGTCGGGTGCTCGCTCGCCCGGATCGTCCGCACCTCGATGGTCGAGGAGCTGGACAAGGACTACGTCCGCACGGCGGTCGGCGCCGGGCTGCCGCCCCGGGTGGTGATCGGCCGCAACGTGCTGCGCAACGCGCTGGTCAACCCGCTCACCGCGTTGGGCCTGCGGATCGGCTACCTGATCGGCGGCACGGTCGTCATCGAGGCCATCTTCTCGCTGCCCGGCATGGGCACCCAGATCATGAGCGCGGTGCAGCAGAACGACACAGCCCTCGCCCAGGGCACCGTGCTGACGATCGCCCTCGGCTTCGTCCTGGTGAACCTGGTGGTCGACATCCTCTACCTCTTCGCCAACCCTCGACTGCGCGGAGGCCACTGATGCGCCGCACCCTCACCGCCCGGCTCTCCCGCCCCGGCATCGGCTTCACCCGGCTCGGCGTACCGGCCCGGTTCGCGCTCGGCTTCGTCCTGCTCATCGTCCTGGTGGGCCTGCTCGCCCCGCTGCTGATCCGGCACGACCCCGCCCAGGCCGGGCTCGGCGCGGCGACGACCGGCCCGAACGGCGACTTCTGGTTCGGCCTGGACAAGCTCGGGCGGGACGTCTTCTCCCGGCTGGTGGCCGGCACCCGGCGGTCGCTGATCGTCGGCGCCGGCGCCGCCGGCCTCGCCCTGCTGGTCGGCGGGATCCTCGGCGCGCTGGCGGGCAGCAGCCGGACCGCCGTCGACGAGGTGATCATGCGCTGCCTCGACGTCGTCATGGCCTTCCCGGCCATCGTGCTCTCCGCCCTGCTGATCATCTCGTTCGGCAAGAACAGCCTGCTCGTCCTGGTGGTGGCGATCGGTTTCGTGTTCACCCCGTCGGTCGCCCGCATCGTCCGGGCCAACGTGCTGTCGCAGTACCGCGAGGACTATGTGGCGGCCGAACGCATCATCGGCGCCCGCCGCCCGCACATCCTCTGGCGGCACGTGCTGCGCAACTGCGCCGCCCCGGTGCTCGTCTTCGTCACGGTCATGGTCGCCGACGCCATCGTCTTCGAGGCCTCGCTGTCCTTCATCGGCGGCGGGCTGGCCCCACAGGAGGCGGAGTCCTCGTGGGGCTCGGTGATCGCCTTCGGCAAGGAGATGGTGCAGATCGGCGGCTGGTGGGCCACCTTCTTCCCCGGCCTGCTGATCCTGCTGACCGTGCTGGCCCTGAACGTGCTCTCCGAAGGGATCTCCGACGCCTGGGCCGCACCGGCGACCCGCCGCGCCACCACCACGTCGGCCGGTGACCCGCTGGAGCAGCCGCGGCCCGGCACCGGCGAGACCGTGCGCCTGCCCGGTCTCGCGGAGGCGGCGCAGCGGCTGCGCGAGCGGGCCCGCCCCCTCCCGCAGGGCCAGCCTGTGCTCGAGGTCAGGAACCTGTCGATCGGCTTCGACGGACGCCACCAGGGCGTCGACATCGTCGACGACATCTCCTTCGACGTCCGCCCCGGCGAGGTCGTCGGCCTGGTGGGGGAGTCCGGCTCCGGCAAGTCGCTGACCTCGCTCGCCGTGATGGGCCTGCTGCCGCAGGGCGCCCGGGTACGCGGGGAGATCCGCTTCCACGGCACGGACCTGCTGACCCTGACCGCCAAGCGGCGCCGTGCCCTGATGGGGCGGGAGATCGCCATGGTCTACCAGGACGCCCTGTCCGCGTTGAACCCCGCGCTGCGGGTCGGGACGCAACTGGCGCAGATGATCCGCCGCGGCGGCACCCGGTCGGCCGAGGAACTGATGCGGCTGGTGGGCCTGGACCCGCAGCGCACCCTGGCGGCGTACCCGCACGAGCTGTCCGGCGGGCAGCGGCAACGCGTGGTGATCGCGATGGCGCTGTCCCGGGACCCGCGCCTGATCATCGCCGACGAGCCGACCACCGCGCTCGACGTCACCGTCCAGGCGCAGGTGATGGAGCTGCTGCTGCGGCTGCGGGAGCAGCTGGGCTTCGCCCTGATCCTGGTCAGCCACGACCTCGCGCTGGTCAGCGACATCTCCGACCGCGTGGTCGTCATGTACGGCGGGCAGATCGTCGAGACCGGCGTCACCGCCGACGTGATCGAGGCGCCCGCGCACCACTACGCCCGCGGGCTCCTCGGGTCCGTCCTCTCCCTGGAGGCCGGCGCGGAGCGGCTCACCCAGATCCGCGGCGTGGTTCCCTCGCCGGCCGACTTCCCGCGCGGCTGCCGGTTCGCCGACCGCTGTCCCGCGGCGACCCAGGTCTGCCACGACACGGCACCGAGCCTGGCGGGCACCACCGCCCACGGCTACGCCTGCCACCACCCGGCCGTCACCGTCAGCGAGAAGGAGCTGGCCCGATGAGCGCGACAGCCGTCCACCAGCCGATCGTCGAGCTGCGCGATGTGCACGTGGTCCACCGCACCCGCGGCGGCGGCATGTTCAGCCGCGAGCGGGTGTACGCCCTCACCGGGGCGGACCTGACCGTCCGCGCCGGCGAGACCGTCGGCATCGTCGGCGAGTCCGGCTGCGGCAAGTCCACCCTGGCGAAGGTGCTGGTCGGGCTTCAGCGCCCGACCAGCGGCGCGGTCACCTTCGCCGGCAAGGACGTGTGGTCGATGAGCGCCGCCGAACGCCGCCAGCACATCGGCGCCGGCGTCGGCATGATCTTCCAGGACCCGGCCACGTCGCTGAACCGCCGGATGCCGGTACGCGACATCCTGCGCGACCCGCTCGACGTGCACCGCCGGGGCACCCGGGCGCAGCGGGAAGCGCGGGTCGCCGAGCTGATGGCCCTGGTGGGCCTGCCCCGCTCGGTCGCCGACGTCCTGCCGAGCCAGCTCTCCGGCGGGCAACGCCAGCGGGTGTCCATCGCCCGCGCCCTGGAGCCGGGACTGGTCATCGCCGACGAGCCCACCAGCGCCCTCGACGTCTCGGTACGGGCCCAGATCCTCAACCTGCTGCTGGACCTCAAGGACCGGCTCGGGTTGGCCATGGTCCTGGTCTCTCACGACATCCAGACCGTCAAGCGGATCAGCGACCGCGTCGTCACGATGTACCTCGGCCGGATCGTGGAGCAGGCGCCGGCCGCCCTGCTGCCCGAGGGGGCCCAGCACCCGTACACCCGGGCACTGCTGTCGGCCACTCCGGGCCTGCTCTCGCCCATCGACCCCATCCCACTGGTCGGCCCGGTCCCGTCGGCCACCCGACCGCCCAGCGGATGCCCGTTCCGGACCCGCTGCTGGAAGGCCACCGACCGGTGCGCCACCGAGATGCCGCCGGCCGAGCGCAGCGACGCCGAGGGCACGTTCCACGAGTTCCGGTGCTACCACCCGGTCCCAGGCGGGACCAGCAACGCCGAGCTGGTCGAACTCGCCAGCGCGGCAACCGGACGCACCACCCCTCTACCTGCCCAGGAGACAGCGTGACCAGCCCAGCCCCGCGGTTCGCCGGAGTCGTGCCGCCGACCGTCACCCCCCTGACCGAGGAGGGCGAGGTCGACGTCACCTCCCTCGAGCGGCTCGTCGAGCGGCTGCTCGACGCCGGCGTCGACGGCATCTTCGCCCTCGGCAGCTCGGGCGAGACCGTCTTCCTCACCGACCGGCAGCGGGACCGGGCGTTGGAGGTCATCGTGAAGACCGTCGGCGGTGCCGTACCCGTCCTCGCCGGCTGCATCGAACCGACCACCCGCCGGGTCCTCGACCGGGCGGAGGCGTCGACCCGGCTGGGCGCCGACGGGCTGGTCGCGACCGCCCCGTTCTACGCCATCGTCGGCCCGCACGAGATCGAGCGGCACTTCCGGTCGCTCGCCGCCGGGGTGGAGCTTCCCCTGCTCGCGTACGACATCCCGGTCTGCGTGCACAGCAAGCTCTCCACCGACCTGCTGACCCGGCTGGCCGCGGAGGGGATCCTCGCCGGCGTCAAGGACTCCAGCGGCGACGACGTCGCCTTCCGCCAGCTGGCGCTGTCCATCGCCGAACACGCGCCGGACACCGGCTTCAGCCTGCTGACCGGGCACGAGGTGGTGGTCGACGCGATGATGCTGGCCGGCGCCGCCGGCTCGGTACCCGGGCTGGGCAATGTGGACCCGGCCGGCTACGTACGGCTGCACCGGGCCTGCACCGGCGGCGACTGGGCGGCGGCCCGCCGTGAGCAGGACCGCCTGACCCGGCTGTTCCGCATCGTCGACGCCGCCGACCCGGCCACCTCGGCCGGCGCGACCCGGGGGGTCGGCGCGTTCAAGACCGCCCTGAAGCTGCTCGGTGTCATCGCCAGCAACGCGGTGTCGCTGCCGCTGCGCCCGCTCGACGCCGAGGAGTCCGCCCGGGTGCGTACCCAGCTGGAACTGGCGGGGCTGCTCTGACCATGCCCGAGGCACGCAATCCCGCCGAGGCGGTGGCCGCGCTCGACATCGGCGGCACCAAGACGGCGGCGGCCATCGTGACCGGGCGGGGCGAGATCCTCGACCGGGTCACCGCCGCGACCCCGGGCCGGGCCGGCGCGTCCGCCGTGCTGGACACCGCCGCCGGCCTCGTCGAGCAGCTGCGGGCGAGGTCGGCGGGGACGCCGGTCCGGGCGCTCGGGGTCGGCAGCGCCGGGGTGATCGACCACCGGAGCGGCCGGGTGCTCTCGGCCACCGACGTGCTGGCCGGCTGGGCCGGCACCGACCTGCGTGGCACCCTGCGCCGGCGGTTGGGGCTGCCCGTCACGGTCATCAACGACGTGCACGCCCACGCCCTCGGCGAGGCGCGTCACGGCGTCGCGGCCGGGCGCGACACGGTGCTCTACGTCGCCGTCGGCACCGGCGTCGGCGCCTCGTTCGTCGTCGGCGGCACCGTGCTCGCCGGTGCCCACTCGGCGGCCGGGCACGCCGGCCACCAGCCGTCCCCGTACGCCGGGTCGCTGCCCTGCACGTGCGGGGGACAGGGCCACCTGGAGGCGGTCGCCGCCGGTCCCGGCCTCGCCGGCGAGTACGCCCGGCGTACCGGCCGGCCGGTCGACGACCTGCGATCGGTGGCCGCGCGTGCCGGGGACGGCGACGAGACCGCCCGCGACGTGGTCGCGCTGGGCGGAGCCGCCGTCGGCTCGGCGGTCGGCGGGCTGGTCAACCTGCTCGACCCGCACGCCGTCGTGGTCGGCGGCGGCGTCACCGGCCTCGGCGCGCCGTGGTGGCAGGCGCTGCGGGACGCGGTACGGCGGGAGACCCTGCCCAGCCTGGCCGACGTGCCCGTGCTGGCCTCGGCCCTCGGGTCGGACGCCCCGCTGCTCGGCGCCGCCTCGCTCGCCTGGGAGGTCCTCGCGTGAACCCGCTGGTGGAACTGCTGCGTCACCGCCTGGTCGTGTCGTGCCAGGCGTACCCCGGTGAGCCGATGCGCGACCCGGACACCATGCGCCGGGTGGCGCTCGCGGTCGCCCGGGGCGGCGCCGCCGGCATCCGCGCCCAGGGCCTGGCGGACATCGCGGCGATCCGGGACGCGGTTAACCTTCCACTGATCGGGCTCTGGAAGGACGGCGACGACGACGTCTTCATCACCCCCACGCTCGACCACGCGCTGGCCGTCGCCCGCGCCGGCGCGCACGTCGTCGCGCTCGACGGCACCGCCCGGCCACGGCCCGACGGTCGAACCCTCGGCGAGACCGTCGTCGCCGTCAAGGAGCGGACCGGAGCCCTGGTGATGGCCGACTGCTCCACCCTGGAGGAGGGGGTCGCCGCTGCCGCGGCGGGCGCCGACCTGGTCGGCACCACCCTGGCCGGCTACACGCCGTACACCAGCAAGCAGCCCGGCCCGGACCTGGACCTGGTCGCGCGGCTCGCCAGCGCGATCGACGTGCCGGTGGTCGCGGAGGGCCGGATCCACCGCCCGGAGCAGGCCGCGCAGGCGCTGCGGGCCGGCGCCTGGACGGTGGTGGTGGGCACGGCGATCACCCACCCCACCACGATCACCGGCTGGTTCGCCTCGGCCGTCGCCGAGGCCCGGTAGCGGACCGGCCCGCCACCCCACCACGACATCAACCGACGATCCCGCTGACCGGAGGCCACCCGGTGCCCCTGACCGATCTCACCCTCGCCGACTGCTGGGCGTACCGGCCCGACCTGGACGTACCCGCGGACCTGGACGCCTTCTGGGCGCGGACGCTGGGCGCCGACGAACCCAGACCGGCGGCCTACGTGCCCGTCGACACCGGGCTCACCCAGGTCCGCACCTTCGACGTCACCGTGCCCGGCTACGACGGTGAGCCGGTGCGCGGCTGGCTGCACCTTCCCGCGAACGCCGACGGCCCGCTGCCCTGCGTGGTCGAGTACCTCGGCTACGGCCGGGGCCGTGGCCTGCCCCACGAGAAGCTGTTCTGGGTCGCGGCCGGCTACGCGCACCTGATCATGGACAGTCGCGGCCAGGGCTGGAGTGCCGCGTCCGGCGGCACCGCCGACCCGCACCCGTACCCGGCGGGCACCGTGCCCGGCTTCCTCACCCGTGGCATCGCCGACCCGGAGACCTGCTACTACCGCCGGCTGATCGCCGACGCGGTACGGTTCGCCCGCGCCGCCCGGGAGCATCCCGCCGTCGACCCCGACCGGGTCGCCGTCACCGGCATCAGCCAGGGCGGCGGCCTCGCGCTGGCGGTGGCTGCGCTGGATCCGGGCGTGGCGGCGGTCATGCCGGACGTGCCCTTCCTGTGCGACATCCGGCGCGGTGTGCAGGTCGCCGGTCGCGGCCCGTACGGCGAGGTCACCGAATACCTCAAACTGCACCGCGACCGGGGCGAACAGGTGTTCCGCACGCTGTCCTACGTCGACGCCGCAGTGCTCGCGCCCCGGGCGGCCGCGCCCGCGCTCTTCTCCATCGCCATGCTGGACCAGGTCTGCCCGCCCTCGACCTGCTTCGCCGCCTACCACCGCTACGGCGGCGAGAAGGAGCTGCGGGTGTACGAGTTCAACGACCACGAAGGCGGCGAAGCCGCGCACCAGCTCGAACAGCTCGCCTGGCTGAACAAGCTCCTCGGCACGGGAACCCGCTGAATTCCCGGCTGTCCAGGTCCGCTCCCGCAACTCCCGACCGCCCGACCGGTACGAGCCCGTTGTGCAGCTGCCGGCCGCCGCCATCGAGGAGGGCGCGGCCGTCCTCCTCGATGGCGGCATCCACCGGCAGCTCCTATCGTCCGCTGCCGGTCTGACGGCCCGGCCTCACGTCAGGTGCCGGGCGAAGAACCCGTTCCCGTCGTCCCCTTCGAACTGCGGGACGCCGGTGTGCCCGCCCATGTTGGCGTGCAGCGTCTTCTCCGTGGAGCCGAAGGCGTCGAACAGGTCCAGGGCCAGCTGTCGGTCGTTTCCTTCGTCGTCCCACTGCAGCAGGACCAGCAACGGAATGGTGACCTGCCGGGCCTCGTCGAACATGGTGCGGGGCACGAAACTCCCGGCGAACAGTAGGGCGGCCGAGATTCGTGGCTCGACCACCGCCAGCCGGACGCCGATGGCGATCACCCCGCCCGCGTACCCGACCGGGCCGCCGATCTCGGGCAGCGACAGCAGGGCGTCCAGGGCGCCCCGCCATTCCGGGACCGCCTTTTCGACCAGCGGGAGGACGAGCCGGTCGACGATCTCGCTGTCGACCGGCTCGCCGGCCGCCAGCGCCCGGTGCAGGTCGGCGCGGGCCTGCTCGGCGGCGGCGGAACGTGGCCGGTCACCGGCCCCGGGGAGCTCGATGGTGGCCGCGGCGAAGCCCTCCGCCGCGGCGTGCCGGGCCCGAGCCACCAGTCGTGGGTACATCCTGTGCAGTCCGCCGGGGTGGCCGAGCAGGATCAGCGGGGCTGGTGCGGATGCGGATGCGGATGCGGGCGTCCACAGGATGCCGGGGATGTCGCCGAGGGTGAATTCGCGTTCGAGGACGCCGTCGTCGAGGCGCTGTTCGGAAGTGAATCGCATGGTCGTGCCTTTCGGGAGGGCTCGTGATCGGCGCTCCCGGACGACCTATCGCCCGACCGTGACCCCGGAGGGGAGCACCCACGTCGATACGTTCACGGGTACCACCTCCTCGATCTCTCGCACGGCCTCCGGAAGGTAGCAGCGGGCACCGCGGTCCGCCACCGAGTTTCTGCCCACGCTCCGCAAGGCTGCCCGGAACGTGGCGAGGGTCTGGCTGCCCGGGCGCCCCGAGCCGTCGGCCGAACCGCCGGCCCCGCTGGACGAGCGCCGAGGTCATGCTGCGGGTGTCGGCGCTGACGGCGAGATCGCTGACGCCCTTGCCCCCACGGCAGGCCGTAGCTTACCTTCGCATTTACTGCAATCACTTGCAGAAATCCTTCAGCGCACTCCCGCACGTGGAGGCTTCCAGTGACAAAACGAGCACTAGCCGTCCTCACCGCCATCGTCCTGACGCTCAGCATGGCCACCGCCGCGAAGGCCGACCCGGAAGCGGAACCAGCTCAGCAGTGGCGCAGCTACTGGGTCGACGCGTTCAACGAGGGCATCTACACCCCCGCACAGGTCACCCGGCTCGTGCAGGACGCCAAGAAGATCAACGCCAACGCCCTGATCGTCCAGGTCGCCCGCCGCTACGACTGCTTCTGCAACCGGGCGCTCTACCCGCGTACCGACGCGGCGATCGCACCACTGCCGTACGACCCGCTCGACGAGATGATCGCGCAGGGACACGCGGCGGGCCTGGAGGTGCACGCCTGGGTCAACGTCAACACGATGTGGAACTCCGCCACCCCGCACTCCTCGCCCGAGCACGTCTTCAACAAGCACGGCCGGTCCGCCACCGGCGCCGACCGCTGGCTCAACAAGCGCTACGACGGCCAGGAACTCATGGGCAACAACGCCTACATGGACCCGGCCAACCCGGACGCGGTCAACTACATCGTCTCGGCGATCCAGAGCATCGTGCGGGAGTACGACGTCGACGGCATCAACCTCGACTACGTGCGCTACCCGGACTTCAACTCCACCACCACGCACAGCGACTGGGGCTACAGCGATACCTCGCTGGCCCGCTTCCGCGCCGCCACCGGCCGTACCGACACGCCGCTGCCCTCCGACCCGCAGTTCTCGGACTGGCGGCGCACGCAGATGACCAACCTGGTCCGCAAGATCTACCTCGGCATGTGGGAGGTGGATCCGCGGGCGCGCCTGTCGATGGACGGCATCACCTACAGCTACGGGCCGCAGACCATGGGCGGCTGGGAGCAGACCCGGCCCTACGCCGAGGTGCTGCAGGACTGGAAGGGCTGGCTGGCCGAGGGGATCATGGACACGGTCGTGGCCATGAACTACAAGCGCAACTGGATGCCCGACCAGAAGCAGATGTACGACGAGTGGACCGAGGTGCTCGCCGACTGGCAGGGCGACCGGCAGGCGGTGATCGGCCCGGCCCTGTACCTCAACGACATCCCCGACAGCGTCGAGCAGGTTCGCACGGCGCTCGCCCCCACCGCGGCGGGCAACACCGCCGCCGGCTGGAGCGGCTACTCCTACGCCAACCCGACCCGCGCCGGGGTCAACCAGCCGCTGGCCGTCCGTAACGCGGAGCGGGACAAACTGGCCGCGGCCCTGACGACCGGTCCGGACGCCCCGTTCGCCGACAAGCCGGCGGTGCCGGTGATGCCGTGGAAGGCGACCCCCGCCGAGGGGCACGTCTCGGGCCGCGTCGCGCTGCGCACCGGCGCGCCACTGGACCAGGCCACCGTCACCCTGCGGCCGCTGACCACCGGCGGTGCGCCGATCACCCGGGCCACCGACGGCGACGGCTGGTTCGGCTTCGTGCACCTGCGTCCGGGGACCTACCTGGTGCAGGTCGACCTGCCCAACCGCGTCGTCGGCCAGCCGATCGCGGTCGCCCAGGTACACGCCGGGGCGATCTCCACGGTGGACCTGACCCACCTCAGCCAGTTGTAGCCGACCCGGGGTCCCGCCCGTCCGGCGATCGGACGGGCGGGACCCTCCGTATCATCTCGGCATGGCGCTCGACCCGGCGGTGCGGTTCAGCCGGCGGGCGGTGCTCCTGGCCGCCGGCGGGCTGCTCGCCGGTTGTTCCCGGCAGCCCGAGGTCGACCCGGTCCACCTGCGACTGGCCACCGGGCCGGCGGGGGCGGTGTACCGACGCATCGGCGGCGCGATCGCCGCACACATCTCCGAACAGGTACCGGGTGCCACGGTGACCACCGTGCCGAGCGGGGCGTCCACCGACAACATCCGGATGCTGCGGGCCGGCGCCGTGCACCTCGGGCTGACCAGCCTGGACGCGCTGATCACGGCCGACGGCAGCGCCCCCGCGGGACTCTCGGCGATCTGCCGGCTCTACGACAGCCACCTGCACCTCGTGGTGCTGGCCGCCTCCGCGATCGACGAGTTCGGGGACCTCGCGGGCCGGCGGATATCCCTCGGTGCCCGCGACTCGGGCACCGAGTTCACCTCACTGCGGGTGCTGGAACTCGGCCGGGTGCGGGCCGACGGCCGGTACCTCAGCCAGGCCGAATCGGCGGCCGCCCTGCGCGCCGGCCGGATCGACGCGATGTTCTCCCTGACCGGCGTCCCGACGCCCGCCATCACCGAGCTGGCCCAGCGGCACCCGATCCGGCTGATCCCGCTGGACGCGCAGGCCGGCGCCCTCTTCACCGCGTACCCCGGTCCGTACGCTCCGGCCAGGATCCCCGCGACGGCCTACGCCGGCGTCCCGGCCACCCGGACCGTCGCGGTGCCGAACGTGCTCCTGGTGCGCAACGACCTGCCCGACGACCTGGTCTACGCCATCACCGACACGATCTTCACGCACACCCGGACGATCACCTCCGCCAGCCGCGACGACGCCGAGGCCGTTCCCGAGGCGTGGCAGATCAACGTGCGTACCGGAATCTCCACCGGGTCGGTCCCGCTGCATCCCGGCGCTGCCGCCTGGTTCCGCGACCGCAAGCGCTGACCCCGGGGACGGTCCGGCGGGGGAGTCCTCAGACCGGCGACGCGGCGTCGGCCGCCGCCTCCCGCGCGGCGACCGGCAGCGCGACCACCGCGGCGAATCCGTGCCCGGACCCGTCCGGACGCGGCAGGCCGTCCTCCAGTCGCAGCTCGCCCCCGGCCGCCCCGACCAGGTCGGCGCAGATCGCCAGTCCCAGGCCGGTCCCGGACACGTTCTGGTGCCGCGGCGACCGCCAGAACCGCCCCAGCGCCTGAGCCCGCTCGGCGACGTCGATCCCCTGGCCGTCGTCGCGGACCGCGATCGTGACCAGCCCACCGGCCCGGGCGGCGTCGCCGGGTGCGGCGTCCGGAGCAGCAGGGGAGAGCCGGGCGGTCACCTGCACCGTCTGCGAGCCCGACAGCCGCAACGCGTTGCTGATCAGCTCGTCCAGGACGCTGCCCAGCCCGCCCGGCGGCTCCAGCAACCGCAGCCCGGGCGGCACCTCGACCACCAGGGTCTGCCCCGCGGCCGCGGTCAACGCCCGCCACCGGTTCACCCGGGTCGCCAGCACCGCGTCGAGGTCGACCGGCGACGCCGTCCGGATGCTCTCCATCCGCGCGCTGGCCTGCAGCGAGTTCAACATCCGCCGCATCGCCTTCAGCTCGTCGACGGCGACGTCGTACAACTGCCGCCCGTCGCCGGCCGGGCGCAGATGCGGTTCCAGGCTCTCCACCGCCAGCCGAAGGCTGGTCAGCGGATTGCGCAACTGGTGCGACGCGTCGGACACGAACGCCCGCTGCCGCTGCACGGCGTTCTCCACCGCGTCCATCATGGTGTTGAACGACCCGGCCAGCCGCCGCAGCTCGACCGGGCCGGCCTCGGCGTCGGCCCGGATGGTGAGGTCGCCCCGCGAGATCCGCGCGCTCGCCGCGTCCAACTCCCGCACCGGCCGCAGCACCCACGCGGACACCGGCCAGGCGACGGCCACCAGCGCGATCAACGGCAGCAGCCCGAGCGCGGCGAGCTGGACCCACCGCACGAGGATGTGACCGCGCGTCTGCGACAGGTCGGAGATCGTCACGACGGCGCCGACGACCTCGCTGTCCCGGCCCACCGGCTCCGCCACCACCAGGGCGGAGTCGTCCCACGGCGCCCATTCCCCGGACGGCTCGGACCTCGCCCCGGCCAGCGCCGCGGTGACGATCCGGGGCACCGCCGGCTCGGCCCGCGCCGCCTCCTGGTACGCGCCGGCCGGCCCGAGCAGCACCGTGCCCGAGGTGTCGATCACCGCGGCCGGGATGCCGTAGAGCTGGTGTTGACGATCTCCCCGTCCTAGAGGACGGGGATTCCCTCCGCGCTGCGCGCGGAACACGCTGCGCCTGGGTGGATTACCGCTTCGTTGCGCGCTGCCGGCACTCGTGCCGGTCTTATGTGCGCTCCAC
>NZ_QGSW01000354.1:0-15646 GCF_003176715.1 Micromonospora sp. S4605 | reverse complement strand
GGTCGGGGATCGGACGCGGACGTCGGGGTGGCTGACACGGGGCTGTCCTTCGGTCGACTGGGAAGCCGTCCCAGGCTAGGCCACCGGGCCGGGCTCCGGGTCGGGGCGTCGGTCCACAGCGGAGTGGCGGAGCGTCGCAGCCGGTAAATGACCTTGTGCCGACGATTCGGTTCCGTCTATACAGGACGGACGATTCGGCGGGTCACCCGTCGGGTAGACCGCCCGGTTCGCCGGCGCTGCCCGACCGGGTCGGCCCGCGAACCAGGACCACGAAGGGTGGATGGGTGAACCGGAAGATCAAGGCTGGCGCGGCGGCACTGACGACGGTGCTGGCGACGGGCGGGGCGCTGGTCGTCGGCGCCACGCCGGCAAGCGCGGCCGTGGCCTGCAAGAGCAACAGCAAGGAGTTCCCCACCGACTGGTACAACGCGGACGTGACGGTCAAGCTGTGCGTCCGGTCGGAGAACGGCGGCCACTTCGCCGACGCCTACGTGACCTGGAACGAGGCTGGCAGCAACAAGTTCGACCGGTTCACGGTCGAGGTCCGCCTCGAACGCAACGACGCCGACATCGCGGTGGACACCTGCTCGATGACGGCGTCCATCAACTCGCTGTACCAGGGTGACGACTTCTGCGGCCGGGGCAGCTTCGCCAGCGGGTCCGGCGGCTGGACCGCCGACGGCAAGGTCATCTACAACATCAACAACGACGGCAAGGGCGACTTCGTCTGGTCCCTGACCGGTTCCCCGGCGATCAACTGACCGGTGCGGCTGCCCCGGCTGGTCGATCGCCGGGGCAGCCGCCCGCTCAGCGTTCCAGGATCGCGGTCACGCCCTGGCCGCCGGCCGCGCAGATGGAGATCAGGCCGCGCCCGCTGCCCTTCTCGGCCAGCAGCTTGGCCAGGGTGGCCACGATCCGGCCGCCGGTGGCCGCGAACGGGTGCCCGGCCGCCAGCGACGAGCCGTTGACGTTGAGCCGGTCCCGGTCGATCGCGCCGAGCGGGGCGTCCAGGCCGAGCCGGTCCTTGCAGAACTCCGCCGACTCCCAGGCGGCCAGGGTGGCCAGCACCTGCGAGGCGAACGCCTCGTGGATCTCGTAGTAGTCGAAGTCCTGGAGGGTGAGCCCGGCGCGGGCCAGCATCCGCGGCACCGCGTACGCGGGGGCCATCAGCAGCCCCTCGTCGCCGTGCACGAAGTCCACCGCCGCCGTCTCCGACCAGCTGAACCAGGCCAGCACCGGCAGGCTGTGCGCGCGGGCCCACTCCTCGGAGGCGAGCAGCACGGTGGACGCCCCGTCGGTCAGCGGCGAGGAGTTGCCGGCGGTCATGGTGGCCCGCTCGGCGTCCGGCCCCTTGGCGCCGAACACCGGCTTGAGCGAGCCGAGCTTCTCCAGGCTGGTGTCGGGACGCAGGTTCTGGTCCCGGGTCAGCCCGAGGTAGGGCGTCATCAGGTCGTCGAAGAAACCCCGGTCGTACGCGGCGGCGAGCCGCTGGTGCGAGCGCAGCGCCAGCTCGTCCTGGGACTGCCGGTCGATGTTCCAGCGCAGCGCGGTGCGGGCCGCGTGCTCACCCATGGACAGCCCGGTACGCGGCTCGGCGTTACGCGGGATCTCCGGCTTGAACGGCTGCGACGGGCGCAGCTTCGCGGCGAGCCGCAGCCGCTCGCCCAGGGTGCGGGCGCTGTTCAGCTTGATCAGCGTGCGGCGCAGCTCCTCGTTGACCGCCAGCGGCGCGTCCGAGGTGGTGTCGACCCCGCCGGCGATGCCGACGTCGAGCTGCCCGAGGGCGATCTTGTTGGCGACCAGGATGGCCGCCTCCAGCCCGGTGCCGCAGGCCTGCTGGATGTCGTACGCGGGGGTGTGCGGGTCGAGCCGGGAACCGAGCACCACCTCGCGGGTGAGGTTGAAGTCCCGGGAGTGCTTCAGCACCGCCCCGGCGACCACCTCGCCGATCCGCTCGCCGGCCAGCCCGTAGCGGGCGACCAGCCCGTCGAGCGCCGCGCCCAGCATGTCCGCGTTGGACGCGCTCGCGTAGCGTGAGTTGGAGCGGGCGAAGGGGATGCGGTTGCCACCGATGACCGCTACCCGCCGGATGTTCTGCACGATCCGCCTCCTGGAAAGTCTTGCCCGAACCCTACTCGTCAGTAGGCTACGCCTATGACCGACAGGTACGCGAGCTTCGTCCAATCGGGGGCCGGCCGCGCGCTGGTCAAGCGCCTCGGGCTGCCCGACCCGCCGCGACTGCGCCGGCACACCCCCGGCGACCCCCTCCTGCCCGGGCCGGCCCTGCTCGGCGCGGCCACCGACGGCCGCCTCGCCGAGCCGGTCGGCAAGCTCCTCACCGCCGCCGGGGTCGAGGTGCGCGACCCCGCCGCCGACACCGACGCCGCCGCCCGCTTCGGCGCCCTGGTGTACGACGCCACCGGGATCACCGACTCCACCGGGCTGCGGCAGCTCTACGACTTCTTCCACCCGCGGGCCCGCTCGGTGCTGCCCAGCGGCCGGGTGATCGTGCTCGGCACCCCGCCCGCCGAGTGCGGCACACCCCGGGAGGCCACCGCACAGCGCGCCCTGGAGGGGCTGACCCGCAGCATCGGCAAGGAGTTCGGCCGGGGCGTCACCGCCCAACTGGTGTACGTCACCGCCGGCACCGACCCGGGCACCCTGACCAGCCTGGAAGCGACGCTGCGGTTCCTGCTCTCCGGCCGGTCCGCGTACGTCTCGGGGCAGGTCGTCCGGGTCGGCGCCGGGCGGGCCGAACCGCCGGCCGACTGGGACCGCCCGCTGGATGGGCAGGTCGTGCTGGTCACCGGCGCGGCCCGGGGCATCGGGGCGGCGCTGGCCCGGGTGCTGGCCCGCGACGGCGCCCAGGTGGTGGCGCTGGACATCCCGGCCGCCGGGGACGAGTTGGCCGCGGTGGCGAACGAGATCGGCGGCACCGCCGTGCAGCTCGACCTGACCGCTGCGGACGCGCCCACCCGGCTCGCCGACCACCTCGCCGCCCGGCACGGCCGGGTCGACGTGGTCGTGCACAACGCCGGCATCACCCGGGACAAGACCCTCGGCCGGATGGACGCCGACCGGTGGGACTCCGTCATCGACGTCAACCTCTCCAGTCAGGAGCGGATCAACGACGTGCTGCTGGAGCGGCAGCTGATCCCGGAAGGCGGTCGGCTCGTCTCCGTCTCCTCGATCGCCGGCATCGCCGGTAACCGCGGCCAGACCAACTACGCCACCAGCAAGGCCGGCGTGATCGGGCTGGTCGACTCGCTCGCCCCGGCGCTGCGCGACCGGCAGATCAGCGTCAACGCGGTGGCCCCCGGGTTCATCGAGACCCGGCTGACCGCCCGGATCCCGCTGATGCTGCGCGAGGCGGGCCGGCGGATGAACAGCATGTCCCAGGGCGGCCTGCCGGTCGACGTGGCGGAGACCATCGGCTGGCTGTCCTGGCCGGCCTCCGGCGCGGTCAACGGCAACGTGGTCCGGGTCTGCGGCCAGAGCCTGTTGGGAGCCTGAGATGGCGACCACCGAGGACCGTCCCGCCGCCACCCGGGCCCGGGCGGAGCTGCCGGCGATGCCCGCGGCCGGCGCGCTCTACCGGCGCGCCCTGCTCGGCGCGCTGCCCGGGGCGGGTGGCCGGCGCGGCGACACCGTGCCCGCGGTCGAGCTGGCCGTCACCGGGGCCACCGTCGACCGGGCCCACCTGGCCGAGTACGACCGGGTCTGCGGGTTCCGGCTGGCCGACCGGCTGCCGCCGACGTACCCGCACGTGCTGGGCTTTCCGCTGGCGCTGCGGCTGATGACCGCTGCCGACTTCCCGATCCCGCTGACCGGCGTGGTGCACGTGGCCAACCGGATCACCGTGCACCGCCCGCTCACCGCTGACGAGCCGCTCGACTTCACCACGTACGCGGAGAATCTGCGCCCGCACGACCGGGGCCGGCAACTGGACGTGGTCCTGGTCGCCTCGGTTGGCGGGGCGGAGGTATGGCGGGGCGTCTCGACGTACCTCGGCAAGGAGCGCGGCGCCGGCGGCGGCGAGCGGCGCGGCCGGGGCGAGCGGCCGGCGCCGCCGCCCGCCTCCGCGCACTGGCGGGTCGAGCCCCGGGTGGGTACGGACTACGCGCGGGTCTCCGGCGACCACAACCCGATCCACACCTCCCGGCTGGGCGCCCGGCTGCTCGGGTTCCCCCGCCCGATCGCGCACGGGATGTGGAGCAAGGCCCGCTGCCTGGCCGCGCTGGAGAGTCGGCTGCCGGACGCGTTCACCGTCGACGTGGCGTTCAAGCTGCCCGTGCCGCTGCCCGGCACGGTCGCCTTCAGCGCCGCCCCGGCCTGGGAGTTCGCCCTGCACGACGCGCGTACCGGCCGGCCCCACCTGATCGGCACGATCCGCTGACTCGGCCCCCGGGCGGCCGGCACCCGGCCAGCATGAAGGCATGGAAGCCGTGCTCGACCTGCTCCGGGAGACGGTCGCCTCGCCGTGGGTGTACCTGGTGCTCTTCGGGGTCACCGCGGTCGACGCGTTCTTCCCGGCGGTGCCGGGCGAGGCGGCGGTGATCACCGCCGCCGTCCTCTCCGCTGGTGGGCACCCCGACCTGGCGTGGGTGATCGTGGCGGCCTTCCTCGGCGCGCTCGCCGGCGACCACATCTCGTACGCCATCGGCCGGGGCGCCCGGCCGCTGGCCCGGCTCCGCCGGGACGGCCGGCGGCGGCCCGGCTCGGAGTGGGCCCGGCGCGCGGTCGAACGGCGCGGCGGCCTGATCCTGACCACCTCCCGGTACGTCCCCGGCGGGCGGACCGCGGTCACCCTGACCATGGGCGCGGTGCGCTACTCCCGCCGGTCGTTCCTGCTCTTCGACGCCGTCGGCGCGTTCACCTGGGCCGTCTACTGCGCGCTGCTCGGCTACTTCGGCGGGCTGGCCTTCGAACGCGACCCGGTCCGGGGCGTGCTGGTCGGGGTGGGCCTCTCCGTGGTCATCACCCTGCTGCTGGAGGCGGCCCGGCGGGTGCGCCACCGCCGCGGGCCGGCCGCCCCGCCCTGACCCCGCCCGGGCCGGGGTCGGCGGGTTCAGGGCAGGTCGGCGTCGTGCACCAGGATCGCCAGTTGCACCCGGTTCTCCGCGCCCAGCTTCGCCAGGGCGCGGCTGACGTGCGCCTTGACGGTGGCCTCGCTCATTCCCAGGCGGCGGGCGATGCCGGCGTTGGCGTGCCCCCGGGCGACCTCCCGGACGATCTCCAGCTCCCGAGCGGTGAGTTCGCCGAGCCGCCGCCGGGCGGCCTCCCGCCGGTCCGGGCCCCGCTCGGCGAAGGACTCGATCAGCCGCCGGGTCACCGTCGGCGCCAGCATCGCGTTCCCGGCGGCCACGGTCCGCACCGCGGCGGCGAGGTCCCGGGGCGGGGTGTCCTTGAGCAGGAAGCCGACCGCCCCGGCGCGCAGGGCCCGGTGCACGTACTCGTCCCGGTCGAAGGTGGTCAGCATGATCACCTTCGCGCCGCCGGCGACGATCCGCGGCGCGGCGGTCAGCCCGTCGGTGCCGGGCATCCGCACGTCCAGCAGCACCACGTCGGGGCGGAGCCGGCGGGCCTCGGCCAACGCCTCGGCGCCGTCGGCCGCCTCGCCGACCACGGTGATCTCCGGTGCCGCCTCCAGGATCAGCCGCAGCCCGGAGCGGACCAACTGCTCGTCGTCGGCGACCAGGACCCGGATCACCGCTCCTCCTCCACCGGGATCAGCGCCCGGACCAGGAAGCCGCCGTCGCGCGGGCCGGCCTCCAGCCGCCCGCCCAGCAGTTCCACCCGTTCCCGCAGGCCGACCAGGCCGAGCCCGGCGCCGGGCAGGCCGGCGCCCGCGGTGGACGGGCCGTTGCGGATGCTGACCTCGATCCCGCCGGTCAGGTGCTGCAGCCGGACGGTCACCTCCGCGTCGGCCGCGTGCTTGCGGACGTTGGTCAGCGCCTCCTGGACGACCCGGTACACCGTCCGTCCCACCGTCGCCGGCACCGCCGCCGGTGTCCCCTCGTCCTGGCGCTCCACCCGCAGCCCGGCGGCGCGGGACTCGCGGACCAGCTCGTCCACCGCGCCGAGGCCCGGCAACGGCGCGGTGCCCGGCAGTCCCGCACCGGCGGGGGCGGGCGCGACCCCGCCGCTGGCCTGGCGCAGCACGCCGAGCACCTCGCGCAGATCGGTGAGGGCCTGCCGGCCGGTGGACCGGATCAGCGCGGCCGCCTCGACGGTGGCCGGATCGGCGGCGGTCACCTCCAGCGCGCCGGCGTGCACCACCATCAGCGACACCCGGTGCGCTACCACGTCGTGCATCTCCCGGGCGATCCGGGCCCGCTCCTCGGCCCGGGCCCGCTCCGCGCGGGCCTCCTGCTCCCGCTCCAGCCGCGCGGCCCGGTCGCGGAGCGCGGCGAGGGTGTCCCGGCGCGCCCCGATCCAGAGCCCGACCACCAGCGGGAAGATCACCAGCCAGGCGGCCATCGCGACGGCGTTGCCCGGGGTGGCGGTGGTCAACCCGCGATCGCCGCCCACCGCCCGGCCGATCAGCACCCCCAGCGTGAGCACCAGCGCCGCGCCGGCCAGGAAGCCGCCCAGCCGGCGCCGGCCCCGCAGCCGCAGGCCGGCCTGCCAGGAGGCGGCGACCGGCGCGGGCCAGGCGGCCAGCAGCAGCCAGGCGGCGGCCGCCGCGGCGAAGAGCGGCCACCGCCGCCGGTGCACGATCGCGGCGGCCCAGCCGGCGGCCACCGCGACGACCAGGACCAGCACCCCGGGTAGCGGCGACCGGACGCCGAGCGCCCCGGACGCCGAGTACCAGACCCCGCCGCCGACCAGCACGGCGAGCCCGAGCGGGCGGTACCGCTCGACGGTCCGCCGGAGCCCGGCGCGGCTGGAGGTCACGCTCCGAGGGTAGGCGCTGCCCGGCCGCCGGCCCGCGCGCCGACGGCGTACCCCGAGCGGTCCGGCCGGCACCCCTGAGACCGCTCGGGGACGGGCACTACTTAAGTAGTGGACGCGGGCTGACCCACGGCCGATGGCGGCGGGGCCGGGCGACAGCAGCATCAGGGGCATGGATTCGGTACTCGACCTGCTCCACCAGACGATGTCCTCGCCCTGGGTCTACCTGGCACTCTTCGCGATCGCGGTGGTGGACGGGTTCTTCCCGGTCGTGCCGAGCGAGACGGCGGTCATCACCGCCGGCGTGTTCGCCGCGACCGGGCAGCCGTACCTGCCGGCCGTGATCGCGGTCGCGGCGGCCGGCGCGCTGGTCGGCGACCACGTCTCGTACGCCATCGGCCGGGGCGGCGGCGGGCGGCTGCTGGCCCGGATGCCGGCCGGCGGCCGGCGGCGCGCGGCGCTCGACCGGGCCCGGCGGGGCATCGGCAGGCGCGGCGGCCTGATCCTCACCGTGGCCCGGTACATCCCGGGCGGCCGGACGGCGGTCACCCTCACCATGGGCGCGATCGGCTTCCCCCGGCTGCGGTTCCTCGCCTTCGACACGCTCGCCGCGGTCTCCTGGGGCGTCTACTCGGCGCTGGTCGGCTACCTGGGCGGGCTTGCCTTCGAGCAGGACCCGCTGCGCGGCCTGCTGCTCGGGCTCGGCCTGGCGCTCACCGTGACCCTGGTGGTCGAGGTGGCCCGCTGGGCGCGGGGCCGGCATCGGGCGCGCGCCGCCGCTGCCGGGCCGGAGTACGCCGAGCTGCTCCGGTGAGCGGTCAGCCCGCCGGGGGCCGCCAGGCGGCACCGCGCAGCAACTGGCCGGCGCCGAGCCAGGCGACGTTCATCATCCGGGTGGCGGTCTTCTCCGGATCGGCGTCCGGGTGGTCGGCGAGCCAGTCGGCCAGCGACTCGGTCGCCCCCACCAGGGCGTACGCCACCACCTCCAGGTCGGTCTCGCCCACCTCGCGCCCCTCGGCGCGCAGCGCGTGGTCGAGCATGCCGGCGACCACCTCGACCAGCCGGGCCCGCATGGCGGCGAGTTCGCCGGCGAACGGCTGCTCGCCCCGGGCCTGCCGGTAGAGCACCGCCCAGCCGTCCCGGTGCGCCCCGACGAAGCCGAAGAACGCCCGCAGCCCGCGCCAGAGCCGTTCGTCGGCCGGCAGGTCGGGGGCCGCCGCCCCGGCGATGGCCTGCATCATCCGGGTGCCCTCGCGGTGCAGGCAGGCGACGAAGAGCTCCTCCTTGGTGCCCAGGTAGGCGTAGACCATGGGCTTGGAGATGCCGGCGTCCTCAGCGATCTCGTCCATGCTGGACGCGTGGTAGCCGCGTCGGGAGAAGACCTTGACCGCGGCGTCGAGCATCTGCTGCTCGCGTACGGCCCGGGGCAGGCGCTTGAAGGTGGGTGTGCCGGACACCTTGCGAGCATACCTACTCGCCCGTAAGGTTACGCACGAGTAGCCAATACCCGGAAGGTGCGCCTCATGACTGACTTCGACCCGGCCAACTTCGCCAACGTCGGCCCCAAGGAGTTCGCCCAGCTGGTCAAGTCCACCCCCGACGACAAGATCGCCGAGGTGATGTCCGGCGACCTGCGCGGCAAGATCCTCGGCGAGGTCTTCGGCCGGATGCCGTCGCTGTTCCGCGCCGACCGGGCGGGTTCCACCAACGCGGTCATCCACTGGAACATCACCGGGCGCCCCGACGGCGGCACCGACACCTACGAGGTGGTCATCGCCGACGGCACCTGCACCGTCAACGAGACGCCGCAGCACGACCCGAAGCTGAGCCTGACCATGGGCCCGGTCGAGTTCCTGAAGATCGTCTCCGGTGGCGCCAACCCGGTGATGATGTTCATGACCGGCAAGCTGAAGGCCAAGGGCGACCTGGGCCTGGCCGCCAACATCGCCAACCTGTTCGACATCCCCAAGGCCTGACATGGCCGAGTTCTCGCTCGACCTGAACGAGGAACAGCGGGATCTGCGGGACTGGGTGCACGGCTTCGCCGCCGAGGTCGTGCGCCCGGCCGCGGCCGAGTGGGACGCCCGGGAGGAGACTCCCTGGCCGATCATCCAGGAGGCGGCGAAGGTCGGCCTCTACGGCTTCGAGTTCCTCGCCACCTGCTGGGCCGACCCCACCGGCCTCTCCCTGCCGATCGCCAGCGAGGAACTCTTCTGGGGTGACGCCGGCATCGGGCTGAGCATCTTCGGCACCTCACTCGCGGTCGCCGCCATCTACGGCGCCGGCACGCCCGACCAGATGGTCGAGTGGGTGCCGCAGTGCTTCGGGTCGGTCGACGAGCCGGCCGTGGCGGCGTTCTGCACCAGCGAGCCGGAGGCCGGCTCCGACGTCGGCGCGATGCGGACCCGGGCCGTCTACGACGAGGCCACCGACGAATGGGTGCTGCGCGGCCAGAAGGCGTACGCCACCAACGGCGGGATCGCCGGGGTGCACGTGGTCACCGCCTCGGTCGAGCCGGAACTCGGCTCGCGCGGGCAGGCCGCGTTCGTCGTACCGCCGGGCACCGCGGGGCTGTCCGCGACCCGCAAGCTGCGCAAGCTCGGGCTGCGCGCGTCGCACACCGCCGACGTCTTCCTCGACGACGTACGGGTGCCCGGGGGCTGCCTGCTCGGCGGCCGGGAAGCGCTGCTGGAACGGCTGGACCGGGCCCGCTCCGGACAGCGGGCCTCGGCGCAGGCCGCGATGCGCACCTTCGAGCTGTCCCGGCCGACCGTCGGCGCCCAGGCGCTCGGGGTGGCCCGCGCCGCGTACGAGTACGCGCTGGACTACGCCAAGGACCGGGTCCAGTTCGGACGGCCGATCATCGAGAACCAGGCGGTCGCGTTCGCGCTGGCCGACATGAAGATGGAGATCGACGCGGCCCGGCTGCTGGTCTGGCGCGCCTCCTGGATGGGGCGCAACAACCGGCCGTTCACCGCTGGCGAGGGCTCGATGTCCAAGCTCAAGGCCGGTGAGGTGGCCGTCGCGGTGACCGAGAAGGCGGTGCAGCTGCTCGGTGGCGCCGGATTCCTGCGCGACCACCCGGTCGAGCGCTGGTACCGGGACGCGAAGATCTACACCATCTTCGAGGGCACCTCGGAGATCCAGCGCCTGGTCATCTCCCGGGCGATCTCCGGGCTCCAGATCCGCTGACGGCCGGCGCCGACCGGCGTCCGGCAGGTGGTCCGGATCACCGCCGGGTGAGCCCGACCCGGCACCCGGTGCATGATCGAGAACACCGTTCACGGAGGGCCCCCAGGTCGGGGGCCCTCCGCGCACCGCCGAAGGAGGCCCGTGGCATGGATCTGCCCTTCATCGTCGCCACGCTGACCCGCCGCGGACTGCTCACCCCCGGCCGCCCGATCCGGGTCGCCTCACAGCTCGGCGCGCTGCGCAAGTGGGGCTGGAGCCTCGCCGGCGAGCTGCGCCAGGCGGCCGCCCGGGACCCGGACCGGACCGCGATCGTCGACGAGCAGGGCGCCGAGCTGACCTACCAGGAGCTGCTGGACCGGGCCGAGCGGCTGGCCCGGGCGCTGCGCGCGGGGTTCGGCGTGCAGACCGGCGACCGGATCGGCGTGCTCTGCCGCAACCACCACGGCCTGATCGAGACCATCGTCGCGGCGACCCTGCTCGGTGTGGACGCGGTGCTGGTGAACACCGGGCTCTCCGCCGCCCAGCTCGGCACCGTGGCCGACGAGCAGGCGCTGCGGGTGCTGGTGCACGACGGCGAGTTCGCCGAGCGGACCCTCGGCCTCCCCGCCGAGCTGCACCGGGTCGACGAGCGGGCCCGCGAGGAACTGATCGCCGGCGCGCTCCCCGGCGACGACCTGCGCCCGCCGGAGCGCGACGGCCGGATCATCGTGCTCACCTCCGGCACCACCGGCACGCCGAAGGGTGCCCGACGGCCCACGCCGAACGGGTTCGGCCCACTGGTGTCCATCATCGACCGCATCCCGCTGCACACCCGGGACCGGGTGATGATCGCCGCGCCGATCTTCCACACCTGGGGGTTCGCCGCCCTCCAGGTCTGCTTCGCGCTCCGCGCCACCATCGTGCTGCACCGGCGCTTCGACCCGGCCGCCACGCTGGCCGCGCTGGTCACGCACCGGTGTGACGCGCTCTTCGCCGTACCGGTGATGGTGCAGCGGCTGCTGGAGGTGCCGGCGCCGGACCCGCGGCCGGCGCTGAAGGTAGTCGCGGTCAGCGGCTCCGCGCTGCCCGGCAACCTCGCCCACCGGTTCATGGACGTCTACGGCGACGTGCTGTACAACCTCTACGGCTCCACCGAGGTCTCCTGGGCCTCCATCGCCGGCCCGGCCGAGCTGCGTGCGGCGCCCACCACGGCCGGCCGGCCGCCGCACGGCACCAAGCTGCGGATCCTCGACGACGCGGGCCAGCCGGTGCCGACCGGCCGGGTCGGCCGGATCTTCGTCGGCAACGAGATGCTCTTCGAGGGCTACACCTCTGGGGCTGGGCGGGAGAGCCGGGACGGCCTGCTGGACACCGGCGACCTGGGCCGGATCAACGCCGACGGGCTGCTCTTCGTCGACGGTCGGGCCGACGACATGATCGTCTCCGGCGGGGAGAACGTCTTCCCGTCCGAGGTGGAGGATCTGCTCGCCCGGCTGCCGCAGGTCCGCGAGGCCGCCGTCATCGGGGTGCCGGATCCGGAGTACGGCCAGCGACTCGCCGCGTTCCTCGCCCTGCACCCCGGCGAGACCCTCGACCCCGAGGCGGTCCGCGAGTACGTCCGGCACTACCTGGCCCGGTTCTCCGTGCCCCGGGACGTCGTCTTCGTGAAGTACCTGCCGCGCAACGCCACCGGCAAGGTGCTCACCCGGGAGTTGCGCCGCTACTACGGCTGACCGGCAGACGTCCGGCCCGCCAACCGCCCGGTCCCCGGCGGCCCGGCGCGCGCCGAGGCGAGGCGCGCCCGCTCGGCGAGGCTCGCCGCCCGCACCACACCGGATCAGGGGTGGAGCGTCAGCCCGGGGAGGGTGGCGATCGCTGTCAACTGCTCCGGGGTGAGCACCGGCGGCGGACCGACCTTCCTCGAGGGCACACCGTCGGGCCGCGCCACGACCAGGTGCACGTTGTCCGTCATCACCGTCACCGAGGTGCCGTCCGCCCGCTGCACCTGCACCCAACGCCGCTCGGTTCCGTCGTCCCCCGGGGTTGCGCTACTGACGGCGAGCGAGCCGCCGTCCGGCATCCGGCTGCTCGTACAGACGGCGGGATCGGGCGCCGCGGCACAACCCCGGGGGTCGTCGACGCCCGTCGGGAGCACCGTCACCGCGAGGTTGTCGACCTGCCCGCGCAGCGCGAGCCGGGCGCGCGCCTCGTAGAACCGGTTGCTCCGTTCGTACTCGAACTGGATCAGGTCGCACCCGGGCAGGGTGCTGTCGACGGTCATGCCGGCCGGCAGGACGTTGTCCAGCGCCGGGCGGAGCACCTCGGTGAGCCGGGCGCCGGCCCGGTCCGGGCGCTCGGTCGGGCGGGCGCGCACCGTGTCGTACGTCTGCAGGGGGGCCGGGGATCCGCTGGCCGGCGGCGTTGGCGTCGCGCAGAGCGACGGGCCGGCGGACGGGGAGTTCAGGCCACCGGGCAGCGTCAACCCGGCCGGGTCGGAGCCGGGCCCGGCCAGCAGAGCCGGCGTGACCGCGACCGCGGCGACCGCGAGGGCGGCGCCGGTGCCCGCCATCGTCCACGTCCGGTGCCGGCGGCGCCGCCGGTCGGCGGCGATCAACGCGTCCAGGTCGATCCGGGTCGGCGGCGGCGTGGCCACCGCCGCGCGCAGGTGCTGCGACAGGTCATCCATCGGTACGGGTCCCCTCGACTCGCGCCGGCACCTCGACGAGACGACCCCGCAGCGTCTCGATCGCCCGCGCCGACTGGCTCTTCACGGTGCCGGTGGTGCAGCCGAGTTCCCGGGCGGTCTCCTCGACCGACAGGTCGCAGAAGTAGCGCAGCACCAGGACCGCGCGACGGCGCGGCGGCAGCTCGGCCAGCAGGGCGAGGATGGTCAGCCGGTCTGCGGCGCCGTCGGTCGCGGAACGCGCCGGGGCGTCCGGGACCTCACCCCAGGCGGCCTCGCGCCGCCACGGTCGGCGCCGCTCGTCCAGCCAGGCCCGCAGCAGGGTACGCCGGAGGTACGCGTCCGGGTTGTCCATCGTGGACAACCGGCGCCAGTGCCGGAGCAGCTTGACCAGCGCCGTCGACACCAGGTCGTCGGCGGTGTGCCAGTCACCGCAGAGCAGGTACGCGGTGCGGCGCAGCGGCTCCAGCCGTGCCCCGACGTACTCGCGGTAGCCCTCGATGTCAGCCGGCAATCCCGCCACCTCCTCGCCTCACCGGTCAAACGGAGGCGGCGGCGGTGGGGGTTGCCCGGGTCAGCCGGGAATCGTGACCCGACCCGCGACGGCGGCGGCCGCGATGTCCGTGCGGTAGTGGGAGCCGGCCAACCCGACGCCGGACACCAGCGCGTACGCGGCGTCCCGGGCGGCGGTCAGGTCGGCGCCGGTGGCGGTGGCGCAGAGCACCCGGCCACCGGCCGAGCAGAGCGTGCCGTCGGGGGCCCGGCGGGTGCCGGCGTGGATGAAGCCCGCGCCCTCGGCGCCGCTGACCACGTCACCGGTGCGCGGCGCGGCCGGGTAGCCCTCGGCGGCCACCACCACCGTCACGGCGGCGCCGTCCCGCCAGCGCAGCGGCGGGTGGTCGGCGAGCGTACCGGTGGCGGCGGCGTGCAGCAGCCCACCCAGCGGCGTCTCCAGCAGCGCCAGCACCACCTGGGTCTCCGGGTCGCCGAAGCGGGCGTTGAACTCGATCACCCGCGGGCCGTCGGCGGTGATCGCCAGCCCGACGTAGAGCAGGCCGACGAACGGGGTGCCGCGGCGGCGCAACTCGGCCAGCGTGGGGTGCACGACGTCGCGCATCACCTCGTCCACCAGGCCGGGCGGCGCCCACGGCAGCGGAGCGTACGCCCCCATGCCGCCGGTGTTCGGGCCGCTGTCGTTGTCGCCGACCCGCTTGAAGTCCTGCGCCGGCAGCAGCGGCAGCGCGGCCTCGCCGTCGGTCACCACGAAGAGCGACACCTCGGGACCGGCCAGGTACTCCTCGACCACGACCTGCCCGCACTCGGCGGCGTGCCGGAGCGCGACGGCCCGGTCGTCGGTCACCACGACGCCCTTGCCGGCGGCGAGCCCGTCGTTCTTCACCACGTACGGCGCGCCGAACTCGTCCAGCGCGGCGGCGGCTGTCGCCTCGTCGGCGCAGGTGTACGCGCGGGCGGTGGGTACGCCGGCGGCGGTCATCACGTCCTTGGCGAACGTCTTGGAGCCCTCCAGCCGGGCCGCCGCGGCGGACGGACCGAACACCGCGATCCCCTTCGCCCGCACCGCGTCGGCGACACCGGCGACCAGCGGCGCCTCGGGACCGATCACCACCAGGTCGGCGCCGGTCTCCACCGCCAGCGCGGCGACGGCCACCGGATCGGTCGGAGTCACCTGCCGCAGCTCGGCCAGCTGCCCGATGCCCGGATTGCCCGGCGCCGCGAACAGCTTGTCCACGGCCGGATCGGCCGCCAGCCCGAGCGCGAGCGCGTGCTCCCGCCCCCCACCACCCACAAGAAGTACCCGCACGACCCCGCATCCTACCCACGGCCCTCGTCGCCCTCGTTGATCAAGAGGTTTACGTCAGGATCGGCGTGCAGGATGACGCGAACTTCTTGATCACCGCGCGGAACGGGGGTCGGGGTGGGCGGCGAGGGCTTGGCGGACGGTCCAGGGGATGTAGTGGGGGTCGAGGGTGTCGGACCAGGTGAAGCGGAGGATGGTCCAGCCGGCGTTGACCAGGCGGTTCTGGCGGCGGCGGTCGGCGTAGGCCGCCTCGGGGGTGCCGTGCGGGCCTCGGCCGTCGGCTTCGGCGATCACCTTTGGTCCTCGCCAGCCGAGGTCACCGATGCCGAGCAGGTAGCCGTCGCGGTCGCGCACCTCCAACTGGAGTGCGTCCGGCGGTACCTTGCCGTCGACGCAGCGCAGCCTTGCCCGGGTTTCGAGGGGGGACTGCGCCCGGCCGTCGGCCTCCGCCAGATAACCCCGAGCCGCGACGGCCCCTCGCCGTCCCCGAATCAGCGCGGGGATCGACAGCAGGTCGTCAGGGGTGACCAGGCTCCGATTCAGCGCCGAATCCAGCAGGCAGACGGCCGGATACCGGTCGACCCGGAGAAGCACGTCGGCCAGGGTCCGCAACGGAGCGGTGGCCGGGATTCCGCAAACGGCACACAAGTCACCGCGGCCCACGGTGAGCTGGTGCACGACGATCCCCGGATCGGCGCGCCGTTGCGGCCTCGGTTGATCGACGGGCACCGAGACGTGAATTGCCGCCTGCGGCCTCAACCCGGCGACACCGTGCAATTCGACAGCCGTGTCGAGGACGGCGAAGGCACCAGGCCCGAGACTCAGGACCGCGGCCCGGATCCGGGCCCGCCGTCGGTCGACCGCAGAGCCGTCCGGCTCGGGCAGATAACAGCCGCGTGCCAACCGCAGCCAACGACCGGAGCGCCACTGCTGGCGGATCTCGTCTCGGCTCAGGCCAAGCCGCAGTGCCTGGTCGGCTGTGACGATGCCGTCCTGCGCGGCCGCGACGCGGCGTAGGCGTTCAAGGTCCACCACCGCACCCTGGCCCCCACCGCACCCCACCCGCGACCCCTGTGGAC